>JBFWIF010000021.1:0-29211 GCA_050256135.1 Acidaminococcaceae bacterium
AGACCTATCAACTAAATGTTCAAAATACTAATTTATAACAAAGAACAGGCAGCCTATTATCAGGCTGCCTGTTCTTTATTATTTGCAAAACAAACAATATACGTAATTTATAAGCTTTCCCTGCCACAATGCTTTGGTAAAATAAAGGTGCAAATTGCGGCCAAGAAAGCAAACAATGTTAAAAGTTCCATTGTTTTTGGTAAGCCATAACCATCTGCGAACTTTCCAATTAACGGCACGAATACACCGCCAATGCTAAAATATAACCCAAGCGTCACACCTGAAGCAAAACCAATATTTTTGGCTAAATAATTCTGTCCCAGAACCACAACAGAACTAAATGGCGAAAACATAGCAAAGCCTATTGGCACCATTAACAAAAAGCACAAGTAAGCATTATTAGTTTGTGACAGTAAAGCAATCATAGGAACTAATAACCAGTAACTAAGCTGTACAACTTTTAAATAACCAATTCTATCAGCAATAAAACCCCCAATTAAAGTTGTTATTACGCCAAACATAAATAGCAGCGTCAAAGCTGACCCTGCCGCCGTAGTTGAAAGTCCGGCTACTTTAACCAAATACAAGGGAATAAAACTTCGGAGTCCACAAACAACAATTGAACTAAAAGCAATTAGCAACGTTAAACGGGCAAAAGAATACCAATCATTTTCTTTTTTGATATTCATCAATGATTGGGACTCAATACTATTATTTAAAAGAGCATTCCTTGTAATCTCTTCTTTCATTTTTGGTCCCATAAATAGCAATGCGATAGACATAATAATTGCAAGAAAACTAAATACTATAGTTCCTTTCATGCCAAACGCTGTGACAGAAGCAACTGCTATGATTGGTCCTACTGCAAAACCGCCATTACCACCTACAGAAAAAATACTTAGTGCTGTTCCCCTCTTTGTCCCTGACAATTTGTTAATCATTCTTGCCGCTTCTGGGTGAAAGATCGCACTGCCAATACCACTTACAGTTACAAATGCAAATATTGACCAATAGTCTGTAACTAGCCCTGTCATACCCATCGCCATACCAGCAAGAAAAATACCTAACGGCATTAACCATGTTTTTGATGTATGATCAGCAAGCCAGCCAAAAGTAGGCTGCACCAAAGACGATAAAAAGGATGAAGCAAACATGAAACCTGCCACAGCACTATAATCCATGCCATAATATAAAATAAATAGTGGCAATAAGGCTGGTAATGCTCCCATTGCAATATCACAAAAAAAATGTCCCAAAGCTACCAAATAAATATATTTCTGCTTCAATTTTTCAGCCTCCAAATAATCATTTATCTAATTTTCCTTTTCTATTTCCGCATCATACTCTTTCGTTAAATCATTTAAAAACCTCAAAATAATTACCATTTCCTCATCACTATATTTTGATAAAATATCTATTTTTTTTTGCATTGCTAGCTTATGACATTCTTTGTGTATACCGTAAACTTGCTTGCCGGTTTCAGTCAAACAAAAATAGATCTCTTTATTATTTTCTATTTTCTGATAACTTTCTATCAATTGTTTGCAAAGTAATTTTTTAGTAATTTTACTTATAGCACCCTTGCTCATGCTCATCGCTGAGGCTATTTTAGTAACATTGGCACAGTCTATGGAACCAATCTTGTCGATGCAATGAGCTTCTGCTAAACTGATTCCGTCAAAAACATTAGCATTATGTTCACGAAAAAAATCAGCATGTTCCTTAATTCGTGTTATAGCCTTTATTATTTGTATTGGCTTATCCAACAACATCATCCCCTATATTGTTTCTTTGGAAACAATATATCATATTTTTGTTTCCATGTAAACAAAAATATGATATATTAAACATTTTTTATTTTCAGAATTTTGTGTTATATTATAGTTGTGAGTAGTAAATCAAGAAAGGGGTAATGAAAATGCGTCTGAATAAAATATTACTAATCATCGGATTTGTGACTTATTGTTTTTTCAATTCTGTAAATCCAGTATCAGCAATGAGCTTTTCTGCTGATTTCTATGGTTCTGAGGGACAGAGCGGGAAAATTTACATAGACTCCAGCAAAACGAGAATGGAAACAAATGAAATGATCAGTATAACGCGTTATGATAAAATGCTTGTCTGGCTGCTTATGCCAGAAGAAAAAATGTATATGGAGCAGTCTTTGAACCCTGTGGAAATAAACCAAGAACACTTGCCTTCCAATCAAACAGTCCCAGATGAAATTGAACGAGTCTTCATTTCACACGAAACAATTAACGGCTATGCTTCAGACAAATATAAGATTACAATTAACAACCAAGGTTCTCACTATGAATGGATTTCCAGTGATCCAGGTCTAACAATGTCAGTAAAAACTGCTGCAATTGATGGAAGCTGGTGGAACGAATATCGTAATATTAGTCTTGCCGCACCAGATCCCAGCCTTTTTGAAGTTCCTTCAGGTTACACGAAGATGAATATGCCTCCGATTGCTGGTTAAATATATATCATTGTACGTTGAATGTTCTTGACCAAAATCATTTTCTGTTTTAAAACAAAGCATTATAAATAAGTAAAGGCAGCAGTCTCACCCCTGCTGCCTTTACTTATCATCATTTATACTTGCTAAACTCCACCTTTTTCTACCGCTGTGCCTTGCTCATCAAAATGAACAACTGTTCCAGCAGAAAACTCTACCACTGAACCATTCGACAAGTGCCATTTGAGTGCTTCCTTCAATGTTCCGGAAATTACCTCACCATCCTCATTAAATTCTATCTTCTTTTTAGCACTAAACTTTACAAAACCTGCTGAGTTTTCTTTCATGTAATTATTTCGCCAGCCAACAGCCCTCAAACTCGTATCTTCATCCAATACACCCGAACGGATTGCGCCAGAATCATAAAAAGCAAGAATATTATCTTCTTTAAAATTAAGAAAACCGTATCTATTTTTCACAAGTTGAAGAGTTGCATCTTCGGCAATTGTGCCTGAAATGACTTCACCGTATTCGTTGAAGACGACTTGTGTTCCTCCTTTATACAGCAGATGTCCATACAATGGAATTGTCGTATTGTATTCCTTTCCTACAACAAAATGTTGATAGTGGTGATAAAATGGATCGACTCCAGCGTATGTTGAAACATAATGATAGTCATTTAAAACTTGCTGCCAGCCAATCGGCCTAAGGTACGTGTTATCAGCAAGGGTACCCGAAATTACTTCCCCGAATTCATTAGTCATGACTAACGAATCTTTCTTGAATTTCAGTTGCTCGCCAACTGTCCATCCTTGCGGATACAGTTTTGTATCTTTAATTAATGTCCTGGTTCCCGCATAGGCAGAAGGCATAATTAATAATAAAGGTAAGAATAAGAACAGCCCAATAATTAGTATCTGTCTAAAAAACATGGATTGCCTCAATAATTTCATCTCCTTTATCTATATAAATATACATCCGAGTAAAAATACTGAACATAGTCTAGAACCCAATACCATATTACCTTCTTTGTGAAATTTAAAACTCCTTCCTATTTTTATCTAATTCCAGAAAACTCAAAACATTAAGATTCTGAATTGCTCCCCCTGGGATTTAATCAACTAATAAAGTATCACTATTAATCAAATATAACCCTTGACTTTACCGGATTTTAAGCCATAATATTTAACTAATATGGCATACATTAAAAAATCTAAATGAAATTTTAGAATTTTGAAAAGAGGCTTTTTCCAAATGGATGATATTAGAAGATATAAGGATAATTTAAACGAAGAGCGCAACAGCGCGGCATTATACAAGGCAATGGCAGAACAAGAGAAAAACACCACAATTAAAGATATTTACTACCGTCTGGCAGCGACCGAAGAAAAACATGCTGCGAAATGGGAAACACTATTACTGGAAAAAGGCGCCAGCATACCTCCTGCTAATCTGTCCTTTCGCACAAAATCTTTGATTTGGCTTATGGAAAGATTTGGTCCTGATTTCATTCTGCCTAGCATGGTTTCTTCTGAAGATATTGCTGCCAATGATTACGCTAATCAAGTAGAAGCACGCGATATGGTTAGATCTGAGAAAGCTCATGCCATCTTATTAGGACAACTCAATAATACTGAGCAGCCAACTGGTTTGGATGGCCCGACGTTGGCAAAAATAGAAGGCAGGCATCGCTCTGCCGGCGGCAATACTCTTCGTGCAGCAGTTTTGGGAGCCAGTGATGGGTTAGTCTCTAATTTCAACCTCGTAATGGGCGTAGCAGGTGCTGCTGTCTCTTCTTCTAATATTTTGCTTACTGGAATTGCCGGTTTATTAGCTGGCGGTATTTCAATGGCCTTAGGTGAATGGATTTCTGTACAAAGTTCACGTGAGTTATATGAGCGTCAGCTTGGGATAGAAAAAGAAGAAATCGAAACAAATCCGGAAGAAGAAATTGAGGAACTGGTTTTGATCTATCAAGCCAGAGGACTAAGTGAAGAAGTGGCTCGTCAACTTGCAAACAGACTTTTGCAAAACCCTGATACTGCACTTAATACTTTGGCAAGAGACGAATTAGGCATTGATCCTGATGATCTTGGTGGATCTGCCTTTGTTGCAGCATTTACATCCTTCCTTCTTTTTTCTATTGGTGCTATTATACCAGTTATCCCATTCTTTATCTTAACCGGACAAACAGCTGTCTATACATGTATTGCCTTTAGTGCGGTTGGTCTATTCTTGGTAGGAGCAATTACCACACTCTTCACCGGGCGCAACATTTACTACTCCGGACTACGTCAAATTGTCTTTGGTTTGCTAGCTGCGGCAGCAACCTATTTTATTGGCAGTTTGATTGGCGTAAGTTTATCTTGAAATTTATTCAACATTGGCACTACCATATAGAATTTAAAGAAGTATATGATTTATTGCTGAATATAATAATTGGCACATATTTTTATACCTAATTTAACAAAGACACCTACAAAATCAAGCATAAGCTTATTTGACGGTGTCTTTTTCATTTACATTTTAACGAACATTATTCTTGTCTTTTAAAGCGTCATAACCAAAAATAACATCAAATAATTCCTCTGTTATAGAGCTTTGACGCGCTTGATTATAATCAGTATATAAAATATTTAATAAACTATCTATATTTTTTTCTGCTCGCTGCATAGCCTGCAAACGGCTTATATTTTCACTAAGCAGTGAATCTGCGCAAGCCCTACACATAACAATAAACAGGTACTCTTCAAAAAAAAGTCTTGTAGCTTCTTGGATATTCGGCAACAATTGAGGTATCATCTTAGTCGGCCATGACTTGCTTCTGAGTTTGCTTATCCAATCCTGATCAATTGGCAATAGTTGATGCACTAGCGACTGATAAGCTACCGCAGAAATGGGCTTATTATAAATCATCACCAATCTTGAGAATTCACCTGCTTCTTTTGCTTCTACAATATCGACAATAAGCCTGCTGATAAGTTCTACAATTCCTTTAGTTGATTCAGGCACTTGATATATATTTTCCACTGGCATGCTTTCTTTTAACTTTAGCGCAATGCGTTCGCCTACCGGCCAAATTTTCTTTCTGTTTTCTTTGCCAATCTGAGCAACTACCTTCGGCACCAGATATTCATTAAAACCTCCGACCATGCCCAGATCTGAACCGAAAACAAGGATACCTATTCCATCTTGCTTTTGCTGTGTTGAACCAATTATATTTTCTATCACCCGCTGGTCTAAAATCCCAATTAAACCTAATTCTATTGCTTGCCAGTAGTCGTTCAAAGCCTGATCACTTTTTTCGTACATACCGATATTAACCGCAGCCAAAGTTTTCATATTTTGCACAACTGACTGAAGTTCGGTAGCACTTCTAATCTTTCTTTGGACCCCTACCAGTGTTTGCGCCATCTTTATCCTCCATTTTGGCAATCGCTGAACCTAATACTTGTAGTATGCTTTTCTTTGTTTCCTCCGTTAATAATTCGCCGTTCAAAATTTTTTGCTGCGTTTCCTGCGGCATTTTATCAGCTAATTCCAGTACATTTAATTCAGCTTTAGAAACAAGACTTAACGGCAAAGCATCAAACAAATTATTGGTTAAAGCCAATAATACGGATATTTGTTTCGGAACAGAAAGCGTGTTATATTGCTGCTGTTTTAAGCATTCGCGAATGCGCCAGCCATATTCTAGCTTTTGCCGTGTTTTTTCGTCCATCCGCGTTCCGAATCGAGAAAACATTTCCAGTTCTTCAAATTGAGAATATGCTAATTTGAGATCTCCAACAACCTTTTGGTAAGCCTTTAATTGTGCCTTGCCACCAATACGTGATACAGATTTTCCGACATCTACTGCGGGAAGAATCCCTTTTTCAAACAACTGTGGAGATAAATATATTTGCCCGTCAGTAATAGATATCAAGTTTGTTGGTATATAAGCAGAAATATTCTGGGATTCTGTTTGAATAATTGGCAAAGCCGTCAATGAGCCTCCGCCTTTTTCCTTTTTCAGCCGTGCACACCGCTCTAATAGTCTCGAATGCAAATAAAAAATATCCCCTGGAAACGCCTCACGTCCTGGCGGTCGCCGTAGAAGAAGCGATATTTCCCTGTAAGTATCGGCATGATTAGACAAATCATCATAGACAAGCAATACATCCATCCCTTGTTCCATAAAATATTCGCCAATAGTTGTTGCAGCATAAGGTGCAATATACCTTAGCCCAGGCGCTTCACTGCCTTCAGCAACCACAACAATAGTATATTCCATTGCGCCATTGGTCGAAAGGGCAGCCACAGTCTTTGCCAAAGATGCACCTTGCTGGCCAATCGCGCAGTAAATACATATCACACCCGTATCCCGTTGATTAATAATTGCATCTATTGCAATAGCGGTCTTACCTGTTTGTTGATCTCCTAATATTAGCTGACGCTGTCCACGTCCAATTGGTATCAAGGCATCGATGACTTTTATGCCTGTCTGCAATGGTACTTTGACAGGCAACCTGTCCATAATTGACGGGGCTGCTTTTTCTATCGTCATATAGTTTGAAAACAGCAATGTTCCCTTATCATCAAGAGGAAACCCCAAGGGATTGATAATCCTACCTAAAAGGCTGTTTCCTACAGGAACATCAGCTACCCTACCAGTACGATGAACCTCATCCCCCGCTTTTAGCGTACTGCTTTCTCCCAACATTACGACGCCAATCTCTGCATCTTCAATATTGAGGACAATACCATAGATGCCGCCTGAGAATCTAACCAATTCTTCCATTTCTACCGAATCAAGACCTTCTAACCAGGCTACTCCGTTTGCTATAGTTTTAATTTTCCCGACTGACTCAAATTCCAAATGGGGAAGAACTTTATCCTGCCCTTGTCGGAAACTGGAAAAAGTCTGGGATAAGGCTCTTGAAAGGCCATCATTTTTAGTTGCCATCTTTTTGCCTCATCTCCAATACATGCTCGACATTTTTGCGCAAAACTCTCAAATAGTTTTCAATAGACCATACTAACTTTTGCCCGCCAACACTGAGTTCTATACCACCAATAATTTCCCGGTCATGCTCAAAAACAATTACCGTATCATCCGAAAACCGTTGGCGCAATATTTTCCTCAATGATTCTTGTTGTTCAACTTTTAGTGGAAAAACACTGGTAATGACTAATTTTAATTCATTCCCGCGGCTAAGACCTTTAATAAAGTTAGTTTTGTCTTCTGACATTTCCTTTAATTTTCTGATGAAAACATTTACTATTTGTTCCTCTAAGTTTGAATCAGCTAAATCTACTAAAAGTTTGTTTAAGATAGTAAAAATTTCTTCTTGTGTTTTACTTTCCAGTTCTGATAAAAAACCTTCCTTGTCATTTTCCAATTTTTGATACCATTGACTTTTTTTAGTCTGAACTTCTTGTCTCAATTCTTCAAGGGCAGACTTATAGTCGTTTTCTGCATTTTCTCTGGCTTGCCTTATAAACTCTTTTTCTTGATCCTTTAGTTGTTTATTTCTCTCTTCGAAAACACTTTTTTCCTTTTCTGCCTTTTCTTTCATATTCTCAGCAGCAGCGACTTCTGCTGCAATTTTTGACTCGCGTTCTGCCATCATGGAAAGAATCGGTTTATACAAAAGTTTTCTCAGCAACAGAATCAAGACAAGAAAATTTACAATTTGCGCCGTTGTCGTAAACCAGTCGATTAACATATTTATCCACCGGCCTTCTGAACGAAATAATTCCAAAAAGGATTGGCAAAAATAAAAATTAAAGAAATTACAAAACAATAAATCGCTGTTGTTTCAATCATAGCAAGTCCGACAAATAAAGTACGCGTAATAGTATTAGCCTCATCAGGCTGCTGCGCAATAGCATTCAAAGCAGTAGCAACAGCTCTTGCCTCACCGAATGCTGGCCCTACGCTGCCTATCGCGATAGTTAAGCCCGCGATAACTATTGAAGCTACAGCAACAATTACAACTTCATTCATAATTATTCCTCCTTTTTAAGCATCTTTGCCGCTAACCCCGGCAGCAATATATACCATAGCCAAAACAGTAAAAATATATGATTGGACAAAACCAGTCAATAAACCTAATAGTTGAATCGCTACCGGAAAAATAACTGGCGCTACTAATAAAATAATACCTATGACCATGGTACCGCTGGACATATTCCCGAACAACCTAACCGCTAACGCAAGAGTTCTTGATAAATCCGTAATAATATTAAATGGCAGCATAAGAATATTGGGTTGTATGTATCGCTTTAAATATCCCAATAAACCCTTTTCGCTTATACCATAAAAGTGTACAGCAAAAAAAACACAAATAGCTAATGCTGCCGTCGTTGAAAGAGATGCTGTTGCAGGCACATAGCCGGGAATTAAGCTTAAGAACGTTGATGAAGCCAGAAACAAAAACAATGTTACCAATAAGCTCAAATATTTTTCCGGTTTTTTCAAACCAACTTCCTGAATTTGTTTCATTATGAATACCATCAATATTTCCAGTAAATTACTCCATCTTGCCAGATTATAATTAGAACCCAGCCCGCGTGTGATAAACCAGGAACATATAGCAAGTACAACCATCGTTGCCCAAGTCATTATCAAAGTTGCATTTATCTTCACAACTCCATACTGCCAATATATTGTTGCATCCGGCGTTATATTCACTATCTCACACCCTTTCCTTCTTTAGTCGCTTTTACCATAATGGCGCACTAAAATTATCCTCATAATTAAAAAACCAGCACCATACCCTGCCACCCTCAACAAATCGAATTTTGTTGAAAAATAAAATAACGCCAAAACAAGCGCTGTACGAAAAAGATAACTTTGCAGAAAAAATAATCTTGGTCTGGAAACCACTGGTAATTTTGAAACAGTATACCAAAGACCGCCAAAAAATATGCCTCCAGCCAAGAATCCCACGAATATAGATAAAAACAATAGAAAAAATTCATTCATTTTCTTCACCGTCATCTTCAATATTTTTCCGTTCCTGTTCAACCCATCGCCATGCATTAAAACAACCAACTGCCAAACCAGCCAGCATCAAAGCCAGTGTCTGTGACAATGCTTGTGGGAAATTGCTGTCTAACCATAGTCCGGCAGCAGCCCCGACCAGTGTTGGCACAACCACCAACCAACCTATGCTGCCAACTACTCCCAAATATAACCATTTATTTTTCTTACGTTGCTGAGCTTTATATTTTCTCTTTGCCGACTTTTCAATTTTTTCGCTAAGCTTTTCTCTATTTTCTCCTTTTTGTATGTTATCTTGTTTGGTATTATTCATAAGTTTTCAACTCCACAAAGCGGCGCACAAGCTCATTTTGCATTCTTGTCAAGGCGACGCGCACCTGTTTTTCTTGTTCGTCTTGCTGACGGAACTCCATATCTATGCGCGCTCTAAGTTCGTGTAAATCATAACCTTTTACGGCACGCCTGACAGCTATAATAACTTCAAACCCCATTTTCACCATAATTCCCATATCCAGCGCTAAATATTCGTCTTGCCCTATGTCTGTTTCATAAACCAGAATACCTGGAATCAACGGAACAATACAGTCCAGACGGCGAGGCAAAATACCCATAGAACCGTCTCTTGCTGGTAGCACAAGCCTTCTGACACTATTTTGCTCCAAAAACAACTGATGAGGCAAAACAACTTTCAACTGCATTCTGCCATCATTCATAGAACACCGCCCCATTTTTTGTCATAGTCTAAACTACTTGCTAGCCTCATCAATTGATCCAATCATATAAAAAGAACTTTCCGGCCATTCTGCATATCTATCTTCCAAAATACCTTCACAACCATCTAATGCCTCCTCCAAACTCACTGTTTTACCTTTAATTCCAGAAAAAGGCTCTGTTGTTACAAAGGGCTGGGTAAGAAATCTTTCTAATTTTCTGGCACGATACACTATCTTCTTGTTTTCTAACGAAAGTTCTTCTATGCCCAACATTGCAATTATGTCCTTCAATTCTTCATATTCGGCCAGCGTTCTTCTTATTTCCTGAGCTATTTGGTAATGACGTTCTCCCACTATAGATGCAGAAAGCATTTTAGATGACGATTTTAAAGGATCAATTGCGGGATACAACCCCTCACTGGCTTTTTTGCGTGACAAAACAACTGATGCTGACAAATGTGAAAACGTGTTGGTAACTGCCGGATCTGTAAAATCATCTGCTGGAACATAAACAGCTTGAATAGAAGTAATTGCACCTGAAACCGTGCTGGCAATCCTGTCTTCAAACTGAAATAATTCCGTGCTCAACGTAGGCTGATAACCAAGGCGAGAAGGCATTTGGCCCATTAAACTTGATATCTCTGAGCCAGCCTGAATAAAGCGGAAAACATTATCAATTAATAGCAATACATCTTTGTTTTCATCATCACGAAAGTACTCTGCCATAGTCAACGCTACATTGCCAATCCTGAAGCGACAGCCAGGCGGCTCATTCATCTGGCCGAAAAGTAAAACCGTATTCGGTAAAACTCCTGCTGCTTCCATGTCATGATACACTTCTTCGCCTTCACGACACCGCTCGCCTATTCCACAAAATATGCCAACTCCTTGCTGAATCCTGCGAATATTATGTATCATCTCAGTAAGCAAGACCGTTTTGCCTACTCCGGCACCGCCAAATAGGCCGGCTTTCCCACCACGCTCCAGAGGGGCCAAAATGTCAATTGCCTTAATACCAGTTTGAAAAATTTCAGCCTTGACTGAACGGCTTGAAAGTTTCGGCGCAGATCCATGAATAGATCTCCATTCAATGCCACTAAACTTACCATAGTTATCAATGGGCTGACCAAAAACGTTAAACATACGTGATAAGACACTGCCGCCTACAGGTACTTTAAGCGGCATTCCAGTATCATATACCTCCATGCCTCTTGATAAACCTCTTGTCGGTGTAAGTGCGATGCCGCGGACACGACTTGATGACAAATGCGCTAAAACTTCAATTAATACAGAATTATCTTTTCCTGTTTTCAATATATTGTTAAGAGCTGGCATTTGTTCTGAGAACTCCACATCAACAACAGTTCCTTGTAGGGCCTTAATAATACCGTAGTTATTGTGAACTTGTTCTGCGTAGCTTTTATCTTGAGTCAAATAAATCACCACTTTCTACGCTTTTATAAATAATTTCGTTATTTTTTAAAAACACTTTGTACTCTAGCAGAACACCTATAAATTTATCCACCCAATCATCTGTAACAAAAGCTATCATTTGGTCACTCTAAAACTTTCTAAGTTCTCCAACATCTTACTATTAAGAATTGTCATTACAAAAAATTCCAACTCGACCAGTATGAATCTTATACTCTTCATAGGGATAGTCTCCAACAGTTCCGCAACAATAAAATAAGTTTCTCTATCACTGCATTTTGAGAATATGCCTCCAATAAGAACTTACGAATTATATCTGTATTCACAACAGTAAGAAATGAAAAACAACGCTCCATTAGGCCAGTCATCATATAAATATTTTAATTCTGCAAGTCAATATTAATATCTTTTGTCAATTGCCTCCTTGCCTCTTAACCATCAATGGCCACGCCAATATTTGTCATTTCAAGCATCTTTAATTTACCACTAAATCTTTATCCTTTTTGCGCATCTCAAGCAAATATATATATCAGCGCTATTTATTTACACGAATTTTCTTACTATTTATATCTTAACATAATTTTAAAGAAAATTAAGATTCTTTTTTCAAAATTATTTTTGTTGTATATAATATCCTTAAGAATATATATCACCAAATAGAAAGGGGTTACTACCATGGAACAACTAAAAGCCAAAAAAGGTTTTATCTGTGATATGGATGGTGTCATCTATACACGTAATTCTCTTCTACCAGGAGCAAAAGAATTCGTAGAATGGTTATACCGTGAAAATAAAAAATTTTTATTTCTTACCAATAGCAGCAGGAAAACTCCAAAAGATCTTCAGCAAAAACTTGCTCGTATGGGACTCGATGTTGATGAAAGTCATTTTTACACAAGTGCTTTGGCAACGGCAAAATTTTTGAGTTCCCAGAAACCAGGCTGCAGTGTATTCGCAATTGGCGACTCGGGATTATATGAAGCTCTTAACAATGCGAATATTTCCATTAATGAAATTAACCCCGACTACGTTGTCGTTGGCGAGACAATTAATTACAATTATAGTCTTATCTGTAGGGCTGCAAACTATGTTCTAAATGGTGCAAAACTTATAGGCACGAATACTGATCTTACTGGGCCGCTGGAAAATGGTATAGCACCAGCCTGCCGCGCTCTTGTTGCGCCAATTGAACTCACAACCGGAAGAAAAGCTTATTATGTTGGCAAGCCAAACCCTCTCATGATGCATACCAGCTTGCAAATGCTCGGCATCCATTCAGCTGAAACAGCTATCATTGGTGATAGTATGGATACAGATATAATTGCCGGCATTGAAAGCGGCCTTGATTCTGTACTTGTGCTTTCAGGTGTTATGACACAAAAACAGATGAAATGCTATCCCTACTGCCCAACCTTTGTTCTGAATGGTGTTGGAGATATTCCATCACTCTAAATAAAAAAACCGCTAATACTAAGTGAGTATTAGTGGTTTTTTTATTTTATATATTAATTTTATAGTTAGTTACAATTAATCAAGTTTGCAAATTAACTGGGGATTTTTTGTTAAAGTTGCCACTAGCCTAGCTAAAAATGATATAATGTTCAACTAAATTGCCTAATAGTTCAGTAGCAATTTCATTTTGTCCTCCTCGCGGTATAATAATATCGGCACACCTCTTAGATGGTTCTACAAAAGCTTCATGCATCGGTTTTACAGTCGCCAGATAGCGCTTGATTGTACTATCATAAGTACTACCACGCTCTCGAATATCTCTTTGTATACGACGTATTAACCGAATATCTGGATCTGCATCAACAAAAATTTTAAAGTCTAGGTTAGAGCGCACTTCTGATATCGCCAAAACAAGGATGCCTTCTAAAATAGTTACTGATTTAGGCGTCATTGTTATAGTATTGGAAGTTCGATTATGCACACTATAATCATAAATTGGAACCTCGATAGGCAAACCCTTACGCAAATTAACTAAGTGTGAGATCAATAGCTGCGTATCAAATGCGTTTGGATGGTCCAGATTCTCCTTTTCCCGCTCTTCAAATGTCATATGTGATCTGTCCATATAATACCAATCCTGTGACAAATATACAACATTATCTTTACCTAGCTTTTCTGCAATAGTCCTTGCTACCGTCGTCTTTCCGGCGCCCGAACCACCGGCAATTCCTATGATTTTCAATTAAAAATCCCCCCAATCCATTATTTTGATACGAAGGGCTCATTGACTTTTTTACTCTCTCAACGCAATACGGTTGCCATATAAGCTTTTTCCAGAGCCTGCGCAAGCTGGTCACTGCAAGAAGTGGTTTTTGTTCCGCACTGGACTCCTTTAAGCAGTCCCACAACTTTTTCTACTGGCATTCCTTCCACCAGTCGACTAATAGCTTCCAAATTACCTGGGCAGCCTCCAATAAATTTAACATTAAAAATTAAGTCATCTTGAATTTCAAAACTAATTTTGCGCGAACATACTCCTTTTGGTAAAAAAATAGCCATGTACTATTCTCCTTAGTTCTTTTTTTAGCTTTTATATGAAAATTCATCGTTGCACTTTAGTAATAATATTAGATATTTCCACTACTACTCTCTATATAAATAACAGCTTCAAAATAATTATTCAAAAAAACAGGATTTCCCTATAAATTCCCTTAATATCGAATTTAACGGTATTTCTGCGTCGGTTACAGGAGAGAAAAACGACAGCAATCTGATCAAGCGACGAGCTTCCATATGTTCTGGATACTCCGGTCCAATACCTTTCAACAGCGGCACTGCAAAATTTCTGAGTACTGCGAGTTCATAAATCAGTGCCGAATTAAACATAACGTCTGCATCTTCAGTATATGGGAAGATATTGTTTTCTTCGCCTCTCATCACTGATGGCCACATGTGTATAGTTTTACGGGCATCACGGTTTCTGAATTGACTGTCTCTCACAATCCTGCGAATAAGCCGCGCATCTGTTGTTGGTATACGATTATGTTCATCAATAGCTATTTGCGTCATCGCGCTTATATGAATTTTTACTTTGTTATGGCGCGGTACACTCGAGGTAAGCTTTTCATTAAGAGCGTGGATTCCTTCAACCAAGACTACTTTTCTATAACCTATCTGGGCTTTTCGCCCTGATGGTAACTGCTTACCGGTACGAAAATCAAAATGTGGCAATTCTATTTCTTCACCTGCCATCATACGTTTCAGATGTTCATTGAAAAGTGCTACATCCAAAACATCAATAGATTCAAAATCAATTTTATCCTTCAACTTGCCCATTTTTTCGCGATCCAAAAAATAATCATCCAATGAAATTTTGATCGTATTGATACCCAAAACTTTAAGCTGTATGCTTAATCTTTGAATAAATGTTGTTTTACCTGATGATGAAGGTCCTGTTACAAGTATGATTTTAAAGCGGTTAATACCATCCACTATGTAGTCAGCAATTTCAGCTATTTTTTTTTCGTGCAAAGCTTCTGCAACTAGAATAACATTATTTATTTCGCCGCCTTCCACATATTCATTCAAACGTCCTATAAAATCACACTCTACAATCTCAGCCCAACGCTCAGCTTCTAAAAAAACCTTGCCTAGCTTTGGCATTTCTACAAATTCTGGTAGTTTGCAAGGCTCTTCTTGGAGTGGGTATCTGAGTATCATACCTGGTTCATAAAATCTTAGTTCAAAAGTTTTTATGTAACCAGTACTTGGAACCAAAGTTCGATAAAGATAATCATAGCCTTCACCACAGTAATATACATTGACAGTTTTTCTTTTCATTTGTTTCATTAATTTTACTTTTTCATTTTCACCTATTGCTTCAAATAGTTTGATTGCCTCTTCAACGGATACTGTTTTTTTTGTAATCGGTAAATCTTCTTCTACAATTTCACGCATTCTACTTTCAACAGCTTCAACATCATGTTCATTTAAAGGATAATCTAAATGAAATTCACAATATAATCCTTTACTAAGGGAGTGCTCTACAATAACTTTTCCGTTAGGAAAGAGTTCTCTGGCAGCCAAAAGCATTATAAAAATCAAGCTGCGTTGATATACTTTAAAACCAACTTCAGTCGATAAATCAAAAAAATTAATAGAACAGTCTTCTAAAATTGTAGTTGACATATCTTTAATGTCATTATTTATAATAGCAGCTACAATAGGCGTTTCATGATATCCGGAAAAATCTTTGCTTATTTCAAGCAAAGTTTTCCCCTTATCATAATAGTGGCATTCTCTGTTAATATTCACGCAAATCTTATCTGCATGCATCAAATCACCTCATTTTAAATTAACATAAATAAAGTAAAATATTAGTTTCCATAATCATATAATTCAAAAATTTAGTACTAACTAATTCTCTGGGTCATTCTTTCTGTATAATAAGTTCTTCTGTTTGTACACCAAAGTAAAAATATCTTTTATTAAATTCTATTTAACATCAGATTTAACCTGCCACATATTTTCCAAACTAAAATTATTACTTTAAAACCAATTTCTCCAAAAAGACAAATAATCCTTTTAAAAAGCTTTTGCTTGAATCACTTGATAGACAACAAAAAAGCGCACTTCAAAAAGTGCGCTTTTTTGTTGTTAATTGCAACACAGTGATTAGGCGTTAACTTGAGAACTCTCTTCCTCTTTTCTGCTCATAAAGGTATTCTTCACAAACAGGAAGAAGCAGAATGCTCCAAATACCAACCCAGCCGGGTAACTAATACTTACAGGTAACTTTAATCCTTCAGGAGCTTGCAGAATATAAGTAGAAACAACAACTGACATAAAAGTTGCTGGAATAGCAGCAAGCCAGCAATAAGCTTTATTTGCACACTCTCTATAAAGATATACTGCACCAGCAAAGAGAACAATCATTGCAAGTGTCTGATTTGTCCAAGCAAAATATCTCCAAATAATTGAAAAATTCATCTGAGATAAAATAGTCCCTACACCAAGAAGCGGCACTGCTAAATAAAGACGACTAGCACTTTTTGCCTGATCAAGTTTAAACCAGTCCGCCAAAGTCAACCGAGCACTACGAAATGCCGTATCACCAGATGTAATTGGGCAAGCAATAACACCAATCATAGCCAAAATGCCGCCCACACCGCCTAACAAGCCAAAGCATACGTCATAGACAACGCCGCCCGGTCCACCAGCCTTAAGTGCTGCTGCCAACCCACCGGTAGAATTATAAAAAGCAACGCCAGCTGCGGCCCAAATCAAAGCGATAATACCTTCTGAAACCATAGCTCCGTAAAATACCATGCGGCCATGCTTTTCATTCATCAAACATCTCGCCATCATAGGCGATTGGGTTGAATGGAAGCCAGAAATAGCTCCGCATGCTACAGTGATAAACATCAAAGGCCATATCGGCAATCCCGCCGGATGCATATTAGTTAGAGTAAGTTCCGGTATCTGATATCCTTCAAGAACTATGCCACCGCCAACGCCTACCGCCATAATAATCAGACAAATACCAAATAGCGGATAAATACGGCCAATAACCTGGTCTATTGGTAAAAGAGTTGCTAAAAAATAATAAATAACAATAACACCTAACCAGACAATAAGCTTCATGCCTGTCAGCTTTACAAGAAGCATTGCCGGTCCTGTCATAAAGACCGTACCAACCAAAACCAGCAAAACTACAGAAAAAACACGCATCACTGATTTCATTTGTGGTCCGAGATATTTGCCAACTACTTCTGAAATACTGGCGCCATTATTGCGCAGCGAAATCATTCCTGATAAATAATCATGAACTGCTCCGGCAAAAATAGTTCCAAAAACAATCCAAAGGAAAACTACAGGTCCCCAAAGTGCTCCTGCTATAGCACCAAATATCGGACCAAGACCAGCTATGTTTAAAAGTTGAATTAAAAAAACTTTTGCTGTCGGCAGCGGCACGTAGTCAACTCCATTTGTTAGTTCAAGTGCTGGCGTCTCCTTATCTGTTGGAGCAAACACAGTGTCTACAAACTTACCATAAACCATATATCCTATAATTAAAAGAGCTAGACACGCAAAAAAAGTAAGCATTTACAATCCCCTCTTCCCCAAATTTATACACTATGGCTCAGCCAACCCTGTAAAGATGTTCATTGCAAAAATTCTCTTTGTTCGAAAATTCTGTCTTTTAAGAAAATTTCTGTTTGCTTGCCATAAATCATCCCCTCTTCGAAACAATTACTCGTGTCACTCATGCATGAAAGCACGACTCACCATATTAAAAGTATCTTTTTTAATTAAATTTGTCAAGCAATTTACGAATATAACTATTTTTGCGATTGTATATTTTAATGATAGAAATCCACAGTTTCATTTTTCTGCTTTAAATACGAAATTTTTACTTATTTATTCGAATTTAAGCCCTTAGTGTTGACTTAAAATCATTATTTTTTTTTGCAAAACAAACATAGCGAAATATGATTATTAATCTGTTTCCCATTTTTTATCCGTGTTATTCACCCAAAACCTCGTTATACTACCACAGTCTAAACATAAATCTGCATATAATGGCTCCACGGCTCTAAAAACAGAGAGTCTTCTATATTTTAAACCAATTTTACTTACCTCCGCATTCATCGCAATATTGATTCCCTTTTTAATATTACTGCTGCCACAATAAACGCAAATTCTGCTATCCATTGATTAGCCTCCCTCTTTTAAAAATCTATTCAAGATTGGATGTTCATAAATTATAAATCAGAAAGACCCTTGAATAATTCGACTGCTGTCTCAATAATTTCATCAGGAAAATCATAACTACTGCTATGTAGAGCAGGATATTCTTCTCCGTTTCCAATGAAACAGATAGCACCTTTAGTCTGTTTAAGATAATAGCCGAAATCTTCAGAAGCTCTAAATGGTTCTTTCATTTCTATGAGTTGCAATCCTTTGATTCCACACACCTGCCTAATCTTGTCTGCGCTTGCTTCATGATTTGCCGTTTCAGGGAAAGCATCCTGATAGGAAATTTTTAATCGAAGCCGATATTCTTCTGCTTTCGCTAGTGCAATTTCTTCCAAACTTATCTGAAGTTTATCCATTTCTTTTTCATATAAAGCCCTGATAGTTAAAAGCAATTTTCCTCTGCTTGCGGACAGCCCAAAAGCCCTCTCGCCAACATCTACCTGAATCACAGTACAAAGAACCATGCCAATATTATTTTCTGGTGAAATAAGTTCTGGGATACAATCAATAATTTTAGCAATGGCAAAAGCAGGATTTGCTCCTTTCTCGGGTTCACTGGCATGTGCAGGCAAGCCTTCCATTTCAATAATCATACCCTTGGATGCGCAAAAACTGGTCCCGTCAATTATATTTACCGATTTCAGGGGCATACCGCTATTGTTATGATAAGCAAAAATTTCTTGGATATTATTATCCTTTATAAAGGAAATACACTGAATGGCGCCCTCGCCAGTTTCTTCTGCAGGCTGAAATAAAAAATAAATATTTTTGTCAGCACCCTTCTGATCAATTTCCAGTGCAAATCCCACTAAAGATGCAGCATGTCCATCGTGACCGCATTTATGAGATACACCCGGGATTTTGGAAGCATAAGGAATTACAATCTCTTCCTCTATAGGAAGCGCATCAAAATCAGCACGAAAAGCTATATTCGTCTTATCTTTGCCAGCACGATAAACAGCATAGAACCAATGCTCGTTATCTACAATTTCCAGTCTTGTATGTTTTTTAAGAAAAGCAATCAGATATTCTTTTGTCCAACTTTCTCTATTGGATAATTCCGGATGTTGATGCAGAGTATGCCGCAATTGTTTGCTCAATTCCAAATTTATTTTTTCCAAATCTCCACACATCCACTTCCAATGTTAACGTTCTTCTTTTGCTGAAGAATACGCAAACATATTATATTTAGCTAAGTTACATTACATTTTAGCATAAGTACTTGATTTATACATTATTCTCAATTTCTTTTCCTTACTGCAGTATAATTTTATCAGAACCCGAAACGCCAGTACCCCATACATATTCCTCCAATATAAAAGTCCGATATACCATATTAAAAGTTTTTTCCATCAAATTTGTCAAGCAGTTTGATATAATAATTATGATTATAATAACTATGTAAAGACAGGTTTCAAAAATGTCAATTAATATAATTACAAAATAGTCCTTTTATTTAGACTATTTAATATTTGCAAATACTTATTAAAAAAAAGCTTTTTACTATAATGGCAGTACTCATGTTACTTATTATAGTAAAAATTTTTATTGCTGATATATCTCACCATATCAGCGGAAAGAGGCCCTATGCCATATTTAACAACGCTGGACTCAAGCATCCTTTCATTCATAATTTTATTAATAATATATACTGATTCTTATACTCGTTCAGAAAAACTCTTTTTGCAGTATAAGTTATTTATGCTACTGCTAGTAACTAACATGGCTATGATTGTCATAGACATATTAGGTTGGGCTTTTAATGGGTTGCCAGGACAAACATTCTATACTCTCAACCAATATTCAAATTTAGCACTGTATATTTTCGAGCCATTACCTGCTATGTTATGGGTACTTTACACTAATTACCAAGTATATAAAAACAGAACAAAAATAAAGTCTATCTCTAAAAAACTTTTCTGTTTGTGGCTTATCAACTCTATCTTTTCTACTTTAAGTATAAATAATGGTTGGTTCTTTTCAATTGATAACATGAACATTTACCACAGAGGTCCATATTTCTCTCTTCATGTTGCATTTTGTTATTTATTTATCATATACTCCTTTATTTTTGTATTATATAACCGAAAATATATTGAAAAACGTTATTTTTTTTCGCTGCTACTGTTTTTTATCCCTGTATCTGTTGGTACAATAATTCAAACTTTTCACTATGGAGTTTCGTATAATTGGTCTGGGATGATGCTTTCTCTGTTAATTATCTACTTCCATATTCAAAACCGCAGTTTAAACACAGATTATCTTACTCAAACCTACAATCGAAGGCAGTTAGATGGTTATATTAAAGACAAAATTCGCACTAGCTCAAAGTCCGCTTCTTTTTCAGCTATTTTAATTGACTTAAATGATTTTAAAAATATAAATGACAAGTTCGGTCATGATATTGGTGATGAAGCATTAAAATCAGCTGCCCATATTATTTCAGCAAGCTTGAACCGCAATGATTTTTTAGCCCGGTATGGCGGAGATGAATTTATAGCTATATTAAGCATAGATAATAAAATTCTTTTGGAAAAAACAGTTAAACGTATAGAGCAAAATGTTAAAAACTTTAATTCTGAAAATTATAATCAATATTCTCTTAACTTCGCAATGGGATACGCAGTATATGAATATGAAAGCAATATGACCGCTGATGATTTTTTTAAAAATATAGATCAATTAATGTATGATGCTAAAAGACAGCATCAACAATTACATCATACCGTACCTAATTAAAACAAATAGGTTGAGCATACACTCAGTATCCATATCTTCCATTTATGTTGATAGAGTTCCGAACAAATTATTGCAATAATCTTATATTATAACGCAAGATCTTATATTTTATTTGTGCCGCCGCAAACAATAAAAGAAAAATTCCCCGAACGAAAGTCCAGGGAAGCACAATACGTATCAATATCAGAAGTTTGTTTAGTACTTTAACAAAGTTATGCTACCTAAAAATAAAATGTTTTATAAGATTCTGCTCCACAGTATGACAAAAATAATACCTTCCGCCAAAAACAAAGTACTATAAATAATATTCCACTTGATTGATACATCTATAGGCTTGGCATTCAAAAAGTTTGCTGTCATAATCGCCATTCCGGCAAAAGGCGTAATGATAAAGGAAATTGAAGCTGATAAGATAAGAATCAACCCGATAGATACTAATGGCAAAGGCAGGGAAAGCGTTAATAAAATTTTGGCAAATAATACAATTAAAATCAATGGATGAATACCAAACAAGGATAGAATTATAAACAAAATAGGAATAATGCCTACTGATAATAAACCGAGCTGGCTAACCCCATTTTGTAAAATTGGCTGCAGCTGATTCAATATGCCGCTATCATCAACGCTACCGGCAAATAACCCCATCGCAATGAAAAATACAGAAAAATCATTAGCTTTTGTAATACCGTTTTCCCAATAACTGCTCATAGTATTTTTTAATTGCTTGTCCTCGCAATAATAAGATATCCATAAAACAGCAATTATAAAACCTGACAGTAAAATTTTTCCAGTACCGGAACCTATGGAAAAATGCTCAAATACAGCTACCAGTGCAAGAAAGCATAAAACTACCATCATAATATGAACTGACTGCTTATTAGCCAGTTTGTCGTCAACTTCACCGGTTTGCGTTATTGATTTTGCTGCAATCGTTTTATTCAGATGCGTAAAATGTTCTAAAAAATAAGCGGTGCCTAAACCAATCAAACTTAATAATAAGCCGGGAACAAACAATTCAAACCAATCAACATTTATGACTTCCATAACCAGAAGCATTACGACAGCTCCCGGCGACCAGAATATTACTAATGCATAACCTCTTAAAATAGCAGTAGCCAGAAAACGCTTACAATCGGCTATGTTATTTTTCAAGGCATTGTTAAATAGTGAAACCATGACCGGAATAGTTCCAAACATCAAGAAACTGGAAAATATTGTTGTAACCAACATAATAAAAAGATAAAGGGAACTTTCTTTTTTAAATGACCTTTTTAACCAATACTCAATCGTATTGCTATATTTACCGATTTCAATTGGTATGGTAAAAAGCTGCATAACTACAATAATAGCAATTATGTTAGTCATTGATATGAGTGTCTGTTCCCATATTTTGAGAGGCATTTTGTAATAAAACAAAATTGCACTTCCCATTATCGCAAAAAATAATGTGATTTTTCTAAATCCTTGTCCCTGCATAGCGAGTCCAAAAATAAACAGCGCCGCTGTCGATAAGGTTAATGGCCAAAAAGCTAATGAAAAAAACACTTTTGCCAAATGAAACAATGCGATTAGCACAATAGAAAGCCTACATATACTTTTTATCATGAAGGTACCCCGCAAACTTAATTAATATCACTTTAAGAATTATATACGCGTCGCCAGTTCAACAGCATCGCTAATGCAACTTGATATCTTCCCAGGGCTAACGGCGTCGCCAATGCTGGATATTTCCGCAGACAATCCCTCTAAAGCTTTACTCAATTCAGTTCGCGAGCGCGAACCAATAGCAAGAACCACTGTATCAGCCTGCAAAGTTTCCATTTCATCCGCCGCGTTTTGCAAACAAACGCCTGACTTTGTTACTGCAATAACCTTTCGTTCGTTCAGGCATTGAATTCCCAATTGTTTTATCTGCTTCTTTACTCCCCACCGGGTACTAAGTCCGATATCCCTGCCAACATCTTTTCCCATCTCCACGATAGTAACATCTCGAGCGCTTTTCTTGAGCAAATCATGGATGACCGTATCGGTTTCCGCGTTGTGCCGCATTAAAAATTTGGTTTGTTCAGCACTCAGCGTGCCTTGATCTGCCAGAAAAACAGCAATTTCACAGCCAACTGCTCCGCCGCCGACTACAACTACTTTCTTCCCGGGAATAACTTCTCCGGTCAATACATCATTTGCGTGTACAACTTCGCAAGCAGAATCTGCAATAGCAAAAGGTGCCGAAAGAGGTTCGCTCCCAGTAGCAAGCACCAGAATATCAGGCGCAAATTCTCTGATTTTATCAGCAGTCGCTTCTTTAGCTAATTCTACATTGATCGAATATTTTTCAAGCATATAGGCCTGGTATTCCACCAAATAGGAAAAATCCTGTTTACCAACCGCCTTTGACGCATACCGAATTTGCCCACCCAGTTGACTCTCTTTCTCCCATAGGGTCACAGTATGCCCGCGTGCTGCTGCCTGTATTGCAAATTCCATCCCTGCCACTCCGCCGCCGACAACTAAAATTCGCTTAGGCTGCCTGGTCGGCGGATTTTGCCATTCGAATTCTCTTCCTGCCTGATAGTTGATCATGCATTCAACAGCCTTTCCGGAAAAACGCCGGTCATAACAACCTTGGCCGCAGGCTATGCACCGCCTTACTTCTTTTTCTTTTCCGGCTAAAATTTTATTCGGCAAATCCGGATCAGCCAGCAGCGGCCGGCCCATATTTACCACATCCGCCAACCCCATTGCAATAATGCGTTCTGCTTCTACAGGATTGTTGATTCGATTACTGCTTAAAACAGGAATACTCACCTCGTTTTTTATGCCGGCGGCAAGGTAGGCATATCCTCCGCAAGGGACTTCGCCGGTAACTTGTGGAACAACCGTTTCATGCCAGCCGCCGGTAACATTAATTGCCGCTGCGCCTGCTTTTTCCAAAAGTTTTGCAACCGCCGTAGCATCTTAGTTACAGTTGCCGCCATTCACAAAATCATTGCCGCTCAGCCTTACAATTACCGGGTAATCATTTCCGGCTTCTCTATGAATAGCTTGAACGATTTCCACCAAAAACCTGCTCCTGTTTCCCAGATCACCGCCATATTGGTCGCCGCGCAGATTGGTATAAGAAGAAAGAAATTCAGCAACCAGGTAGCCCGCGCTGCCAATAATCTCTACCGCATCGAAACCAGCGTTCTTGGCGCGTACCGCAGCTTGCGCAAAACTGTTTTGGACAGCTGCAATATCGCTCTCTTCCATTTTTCTAGGCGTTTCGTGAGTATAGCGGCAAGAGAAAGATGAAGGTGCCAAAGCCTGTCCACCAATTTCCACAGATTTGGCATAACCGCCGGCATGATATAGCTGGGCGGCAATTTTTGCTCCCTCTGCATGAACAGCTTCTGTCAATTTTTGAAGTCCCTGCTGAAATGAATCGTTGTAGATTCCCAAGTTGCGAAATGACCGCCCCAACTCATGGACCGAACATCCACCGACCGTAATTAACCCTGCGCCACCTCTGCTGCGGGCAGCGTAATAGCTGATCAGACGCTCATTTACATGACCGTCTTCGGAATAACTGTGATTGATTGCAGGCATAGCAATCCGATTCTTTAACTCCATCCCACCAATCTGGAGTGGTCGGAATAGATAACGATAATCCATTTATAAATCCTCCTTGATCAATTTAACTTGAAGCAAAAGGCGTAACAGGTTTTCACTCCGTTACGCCTCATTTAAAACAACGTGCTAATGTCATAAAAAAACTGTATTGAATGTTTTTTAACTCATGTATTTTTTCATTCTTGTCACTGTGACCACGTTACACTTCGCAATAGTCTCCGGCGTCAGTTCCTGCCCTATTCCCGGTTTATCCGGCACTTGGTAACGACCGTTAACCGGTTGATAATCATAAAGACAAGTTGCGCGGCTTTCTGGGTTCAGTGCACGCTGATGATGTTCATGAATAATGAAGTTAGGAATAACTGCCTCGATTTGCAAAGCCGCCGCCTTGGAAATCGGACTGCCGCAAACATGAATCTGGACAGCACAATCATAGGTATGTGCCATATCACAAATATTTTTAGCTTCCGTCAAACCACCGCAGAGACAAAGGTCAGGTTGAATGACTTGAATTGATCTATTTTCCAAAAACTCGCGATAGCCAAATCTGGTATAAATTCTTTCACCTGAAGCGATTGGAATCTTAACATTTTGTCTGACTTCCAGCATTGATTTCGCATTCAAAGGATGACATGGCTCTTCATAATAAAATATCCGCAAATCTTCCAGCGCTTGTCCTATTTGAATCGCCGCTGTGGTATCCGTATTGGAATGGTGTTCCACAATAATGTCCAAATCATCGCCACCAGCCTCACGCATGGCAGCCACACGATCGTATACAGTTTTGATCACTTTATGTTCCAACGGACCTGTTATTTTCCAAGGTCCCTTGCCATCAGGCTGATTACTGTAAATAATCGGATCCACCTTAATACAGTCATAGCCGTCAGCCATCGCCACACGCGTTACTTCACCATATTCCTCCGGGGTAATAAGAGATTGTTTTTCAATCTTTGAGCCCCAGTTAAATTGCAATTGGCTGGCATAAGTACGAAGATTATCATTGGTTTTGCCACCCATTAGCTGCCATACAGGCACCCCTAACGCCTTGCCTTTGATATCCCAGAGCGCAATATCAATACCGCTGATAGCAGCGTTTACTACTGTACCGCCACCCATGCCCCAAAATGTTTTTCTAAACAAAGTTTCCCATATTTTTTCTATATTCATAGGATCTTCGCCGATGATGACTTCGGCAAAATCCTGCACCATGCCAAAACCGCCCCGCCAGCCTTTACCATAGGCAAGTCCGACTTCACCAAAACCGCTTATCCCTTCATCCGTATTAACTCTAACAATAACTGGACTCCAGTCTCCCCTCGCTGAACCGGCATTCCCACTTGGAACCTGCATAACATCAACACTGACAATTTTCATACTGTCGTCCACTCCTTTTTTCTCGCTAAATATTTTTTCACTTTTTAATCCAGCAAATTTAGAACGATTACCAGTTGCTCGGGGGCCTCCGACGCCAGACCGAATCAGCAGCTTTGTACCCCGACCTTGTCAATCTATTTACTATTCACAGCACCTTTTTGTTCTTTGCCTTTCATTTTCCAAAAACGCTTTACACACTTCTACGGTTATCAGAAAATGCTAAGTTACTATCCTCATTATCCTTTGCCTTTGATTAGTTTGTAAATTATCAATTATCCTATCTATTATTAGTTTCCAAATTAACATTAGGCATTAATTTGGAACTCTGTCAGTATTGCAGATATTGATATTCAAGTTATGCCGTCAAAGTTCTACTGCATCTTCAATCTCTTGCGACATTATATAATTTACCCTGCCAGCACTATTGCATCCTGCTATATCTACATAATATTCTTTGCAATATAGCCCGCTCGCTACATGTTTGTGTTTCTGCATAAAACATGGTTATTACTAAAAACAATCTAAGTTCACCTGAACTATAAGTCTAGATGAACTTAGATTAAAAACATATTAAAGTAAAAATTATTCAGAAAACACATGCTTGCTTTCGCGTTCAGCAATATCATTTTTTCTTAAAACTAATTCCAGAAAAAATAATCTTTTCGCCGTCGGCCTCCTTTTGGACAGAAATAGTTTCCATCATCCGCCAACCTAAAGCGTATATCACGGCCTCTGTGTCAGAAACCGGATATAGTACAAGTTCGCCCAACTGAGCCTCCTTCGTATCAGTTTTTAAACTCATCAGCAATATACCTTTTTTGTTTACCTTCAATTCCAATGAATCTATTTTCAGCAACCTGTTTTCCTCATCACTTGTTCTGTAAACCCCTTGACGTTCACGCCAAACTTCTGGCAAATTATAATCAATAATACGTTTGCCGATTGCGGGTGCTTCTTGCCCCAACTGCACAAAGACAACATCTTCCCCATTCACAGTCCGAAATGCAACACGCATATCCTTTAATTTAGGATGAGATATAGGAAATATTCCCCATAAGCTATACTTCGGTCTAAACCAACCTTCTTTATCAGGCAAAAGGTCCACCTTTGTCCCTTGCAGTTTGGCAACATATGTTCCCTTCTGAGATTTCTGCACTTCTAATAAACCGATAATCGTTCCATAGTTGCCGGTATAGCTTTCCTTCTTCTGCAAAGTCTGTGGCAAAGCTGCAACTTCATATGCCGATTTTCCTTTTGGTGGTAATATCCCACGATTGACAGCTATCGCCCCTTTTAGTAATTGTTCGGCGATAAGACTAACCCTTTCCGCCGCTCCCTCTGAATTTGCTAAAACAACAACCGCAATTTTGTCTTTTTTTACTCCCATGACATTAGCATGAAATAAATGCATGTGTCCGCTGTGAGTAAAATCATCACCAATATAAGCCAGCGATGGGTTTTTAAGAAAAAATTCATAACCAATCATAAAATTCCCATCTAAAGCTACCTCATTATTTTGCGCCTTAAACATTTCTCTAACCAAACCAGGCGGTAATATTTCTCTTCCTTCATAAACACCGTCATTTAAAAGCATAATCATCATCTTGCCAAGATCATTGGCACTAGTATAAAGATTTCCGGCTGGTACATCTCTTATCGCAACATCTTTTGTCCGCTGCCCTTCTTCGTTATAGCCTTGAGATAATTTTCGTTCAATATGCGACTGGATTTGATAAGATGAATTCACCATTCCCAATGGCTGTAATACCGATTCTTGCATAACAGCCTCATATTCTTTTCCGCTGATACGTTCCAGCATAACCCCCAATAAGTCCGCCCCTAAATTACTGTAAGAATGAATAGTGCCTGCCGGATATGCGAGATACTCGTCGGCTAGTAAAGGAACCACACTCTGAAAAATTGCTGGTTGCTCTCCCCACATCCCTTTAACGATATCACTCGGTAATCCGGAATGATGAGTCATCAGTTGCTGCGGCGTGAATTCTTGTTCTGTAGCAAATCGCGACTTTATTTTAAATTCAGGAATATAACGCTTGATTGGTGCTTCTATATCCACCTTTTCATCTGCTTTAAATTTCAAAACCGCAATAGCATTAGGAATTTTTGAGATTGAGCCAACACGATAAACAGTATCCGAAGTTGCAAGTTTATTAGTTTCCCGGTCAGCATACCCATATCCTTTGGACCAGACAATACGATCGCCAACTATGATTGCCGCGCTAAGACCAACAATTTTATTATTTGCCATTTCATCCAGTATTAATTCAGAAGCATATTGCGCCAAAGCCTTATTATCTCCTCGGTGCAGCTCAGGAAGCGGTAATGGCTGCACCACCTGCACCGAACCAAACAACAATCCGCCAATCATCCTGGTTGCCAACAGCAGAAAAATAATGAGCCAGGCAGCATCCAAGACTATTTTCTTTCTCGTCACTTTTCCGACCATTTTCTTCAGCCACATGCCTACTCCTCCTTGCCACAAAACACTCAATTATTACATCTTGCTGATTTGACCATCAAACACACTATCTGTTTCTTCTGCTTTATCGGTGGACATTGTTGTTTTCATATATCGTATAGTAAATTATCCCTTCTATATTTTTCAGAAAATTCCTTCTTTATCTGCAGGTTCTGAAATATACATAACCGCATAAGTATTCTGCTTATTCTTCTTATCATTATAGTTTCCTGATAGTTTCCTGAATTACCCTAACTCTAGAAATAAATAATTCGCCTAAACCGAAGTCAAGGCGAATATAAAATATACATATTTCTTATTATATTGATTCTATGCAGTCAGCATCTGATTTCTCATACTCGTGATAAATTCCGGCGGCTCTCTTTTTCGTAGCATTGGCGCTTATGTAAGAACCGTTGACGATATTCTTATACCCCTTCTTAATAACGATATTTCTAATATATTCTAAATGGGGACACCTATCATAATGATGGTTGTCAGTTACCATACAAGAAGATAAGTGTACCGTGACTTCGTCTTTCGTTATGTTGTTCTTTGTTATCAATTTTTTAGATAAATGTTACAGTTTAGAAGCAATATTTTTGCCACAGCAGCCGCCACAAGTGAAGGAAATATATCTTGTCGTTTCAGGATAATCCTCAAAAACACCATCCTTATTATAAAAAGCATTGGTGCAGGCAAA
>JBFWIF010000022.1:0-28455 GCA_050256135.1 Acidaminococcaceae bacterium
CATTGTTTCAATTACAAACTTCTTAAACTCTGCCGTATATCTTTTGTGCGGTATTCCCTTTGGCATAAAAAATCACCCCAATTGTTTTTCAGTATATCATACTGTCTAACAATTGGGGTGCAGTTCACCGTCCCCTTTGTCCCTTCTGATTTTCTTAGTTATGAACTCGTGCTGAGCACATCAAGGTCAAAATTGCCCGTATAAAGCTGGTAATATTTACCATGTTTACCGATTAAATCGTCGTGGCTGCCACATTCTATCACTGCGCCGTTTTCCATGACGATGATTGCATCCGCGTTACGCACGGTAGAAAGTCTGTGGGCGATGACAAAAACTGTACGCCCATGCATTAATTTATCCATACCCTTTTCGACGAGAGCCTCCGTCCTGGTATCGATGGAGCTTGTCGCTTCATCCAGGATCAGTACCGGCGGATTAGCTATGGCAGCCCTTGCGACGGCAATCAATTGCCGCTGTCCCGCACTTAAATTCGCACCATCTAAAACAAGTTTGGTATCGTAGCCCTGCGGCAAATTCATGATAAAGCAATGTGCATTGGCGAGCTTTGCCGCCTCAATTACCTCATCATCTGTTGCCTCCAGCTTGCCGTAACGAATATTTTCCCGCACCGTATCAGTAAACATATGCGTATCCTGTAACACCATGCCAAGAGAACGGCGCAAATCATCTTTTTTAATATCATTAATATCAATACCATCATAAAATATTTTGCCCTTCGGAACCTCATAAAAACGATTAAGAAGATTGGTAATGGTCGTTTTTCCTGCTCCTGTAGATCCCACAAGGGCTACCTTTTGACCAGGTTTTGCAAAGAGCGAAATATCGTGCAGGACAATTTTGTTCTCCTCATAGCCAAAATTAAGGTTTGCAAAACGAATTTTGCCAGTCAAATCAGTATAGGTAACGCTGCCGTCAGTTTGCTGACATTTCCACGCCCAGACACCTGTGCATACTTTGCTTTCACTAATTATGCATCTCTCTTCTTTGGCAACATTAACCAAAGAAACAAATCCTTGATCCTGCTCGGGACTCTCGTCGATAACCTCGAAAATACGCTCAGCACCGGCAAGCGCCGCAAGGATGGCATTAAACTGCTGGCTGATTTGAGCAATCGGATGAGAAAAAGAACGCGTATATTGCAAGAAAGCAGCTATTGTACCGATGTCCATCCTGTCGGTGATTACCATTACGGCTCCCACAGCGGCAGTAAAAGCATAATTAAGATAGGAAAGGTTACCCATGATCGGCATCATGATATTGGCATAGGTATTGGCATCAGTTGCAACCACACGAAGATTTTCGTTTAAATTGGCGAAGGTCTTTTTTACTTCCTCTTCATGACTGAAAACCTTGACAACCTTCTGGCCCTCAATTATTTCCTCAATATAACCGTTGACTGTTCCTATTACCTTTTGCTGCTTTTTGAAAGACATTGAGCTCCTGCTGCTGACTATTCTCGTGATAGTGAACATGACAAAAAGCATGATAACAATCATCAAGGTCAAAATCGGGCTCAATATCAACATCATGGTAAAAGTTCCGACAATCGTAATGCAGGAAGCCATCAGCATCGACAATCCTATACTTATTGCCTCGCGGACTGCATCGACGTCGTTGGTATAACGGCTCATAAGCTCACCGTGCGTATGCGTGTCGAAATATTTAATAGGCGCGTCTTGCATACTGTTGAACATATCTTTGCGGATGGCATTAAGCGTTCCGTTTGAAACCTTGATCATGAGAAAGCTGTAGGCATAGGACGACAAAGCTCCTACCAAATAAATAGCGCTCATACCAATGATCGTTCTTAGAAATGGTTCGAAGTCTTTTAGCTGCACATTTTGACCGACCAGCGGCAAAATGCCTTCGTTGATCAGCGGTTTTAAAAAGTAAGTTCCTGCCACGCCTGCCCCTGCGCTGATCAGCACAAATGCCACTGACAAAGCCACCATCCAGCTTTTGTGCAGCATATATTGTGAAATGCGCGCAATTGTTTTGAGCGCGCTTTTAGGTTTACGCTCTGCTACGGCTCTTCCTGTTCGAGGCATTATTGAGACACCCCCTTTTGCTGCGAGCAATAAACTTCCTGATAAATTTTGTTGTTCTGCAACAATTCGGAGTGCGTCCCGATGGCATTGACTTTGCCTTCGTCCAGCACAATAATTTGCTCAGCATCACAGACAGAAGTAATACGCTGCGCAATGATAATGACAGTGATATCTTTGCTGTACGCGCGGATGCCTTCGCGAATCCTGGCTTCCGTTGCCGTATCTACCGCACTTGTGCTGTCATCCAGAATTAGTATTTTGGGTTTCTTTAACAAAGCCCTGGCAATGCAAAGCCTTTGTTTTTGCCCGCCAGAGACATTTACGCCGCCCTGCCCCAGAATGGTTGCGTAGCCGTCCGGAAAACTCATGATGAAATCATGAGCCTGAGCCACCTTACAGGCCGCAATTATTTGTTCATCCGTTGCCTCAGTATTGCCCCATAGCAAATTGTCTTTAATCGTACCGGAAAACAGCATGTTTTTTTGCAGCACCATAGCAACAGCAGAGCGTAGTTCCTGCAGTTTATAATCCTGCACAGCACAGCCGCCTACGATAACCCTACCGGCAGTCGCATCATACAAACGCGGAATAAGCTGCACGAGAGTAGTTTTAGCCGAGCCGGTGCCACCGATAATGCCAACCGTCTGACCGGCTTTAATACTGATGTTGATATGCTGAAGTGTATCAATCTCAGACTTGGGGTTATAGCGAAAAGAGACGTCTTCAAAAACAATTGACCCGTCTGCTACCCGGCGTTCACTGCTTCCTAGCCCATCCGTAATATCCACCTGCTCATCAATCACCTCAAAAATGCGGCTGACAGAAGCACGTGACAGTACCAAGTGAACAAACACCATGGAAATCAGCATCAGCGAAATCATTATTTGCGTAACATAACTGATAAAACCAATCAATTGTCCAGTTAGCATTGAACCTACTACAACCATGTGACCGCCAAACCATAAGATAGCAATAATGCAGGCATACATCGTGAGCTGCATGAAAGGCAGATTGCAGACAACTATTTTTTCGGCCCGTATTGAGGCTTGCATTAAATCGTCGTTAGCTCTTTTGAATTTCAGCTTTTCGTATTGGGAACGCACGAATGCTTTTACTACTCTGATAGCAATCAAATTTTCCTGCACGGAAGCATTAATAGCATCGTATTTCTTCAGCATTACACCAAATCTTGGCAGTGCAGTCATCGCAATCAGCGCTAAAGCAAGTCCCAAAACCGGAATTGCAACAAGAAATACATCGACAAGGGTCTGGTTAATGCTGTATGCCATAAAGGTTGCGCTGATCAGCATAATCGGTGCCCGCACCAAAATACGGATGGTCATCATAAAGGCGCCCTGTGCATGGCTGACATCGGTCGTCAAGCGGGTAACCAGTGACGCCGTGCTAAATTTATCAATATTCGAAAATGAGAAATCCTGCACCTTATAAAAAAGTGCCTTCCGCAATTCGCTACCGAGCCCCATGCTTGCAGTAGCGGCAAATCTTGAAGACAAAACACCAAATAATAGTGAAAAAAGTGCCATGAGCACCATTAATCCGCCTGTTTGCAAAACATAATCAATATCCCTGTGTGCAATCCCTTCATCAACAATTTTAGACATCAGAAAGGGAATCCTGATTTCTAAAAAAACCTCGCCAATAACAGCGAGCGGACAAAGGATTGCATAAATTTTGTATTTGGCCAGATAAGTCAGCAGTTTTCTAAGCATAGGGGTTCTTCCTCACTATTATTTTTACCCTTTTCGACAACGTATTTATATGGTTACTGCTTTCGCCGTTTATGCCGAGTGTCCTGCTTTTTTACTTGCGTAAATTCAGCTCTCATAATTTATTTTATACATAAAAAAGTGGTACAAAGGGGACTGTCCCCTTTGTACCACTTTGCTTATTTTGATGTTAACCAGAGAAAGACGATAAGATTGCCGCCTTGCTCACGATACCTTGCAGGCTGCGGTCATCAGCCACTACAACCAATGGAAATCTCGCATTGGCTGCCAGGTTTACCACGTCGGCAATAGGTGTATTGACATCTTTGATTACAGGTATGTCTCTGATAACAGCCTCTTCAAAGCTCATATTTCCGGCACGTACTGCCAAAGCATTTTCCAGCGTTATAACTCCCTGAAACTGCATATTTTCGCCTACAACATAAGCACTTGAAAGGCCATTTATCTTCATGCTCTTTAAAGCAAGATTAGCTCCGTCACCAGCCTTGATAATAGCACCAGGGGTCGCCATAATGCTCTTGACGCTCAAAACTTTGGTAGAATCCACACTGTCAATGAATTTACGCACATAATCATCAGCAGGATTGGAAAGCATTTCTTCCGGTGTCGCAATCTGAATCATGTTGCCTTCGCGTAAAATACCGACGTGGTTGCCGAGCTTGAAAGCCTCGTTGATATCATGAGTAATAAAGACTATTGTTTTCTTCATTTTTTCCTGGATACCCAAGAGTTCAAACTGCAAGTCATTCCTGACCAATGGATCTAGTGCGGAAAAAGCTTCATCCATCAGCAAAATATCCGGATCATTCGCTAAGGCCCTGGCAATACCGACACGCTGTTTCATGCCGCCGCTCAGGCTGTCTATTTTTTTGTGTTCCCAACCTTCAAGACCCACCAAGGCAATCATCTCTAAAGCTTTCTTTTCTCGTTCCTCTTTTTTGATTCCTCGTATTTCCAGGCCATAGGCTACATTTGACAAAACATTACGATGATCCATCAAACCAAAATTTTGAAAAACCATGGCGATCTTTGTCCGGCGCAATTGCATAAGCTGTTCTTCATCATATTTTGTAATGTCTTCATTCTCCACATAGATATGTCCGCTCGTTGGTTTCTGGAGCATATTCAGACATCTGATGATTGTCGACTTGCCAGAACCGGATAACCCGATCAAAGTGAATATTTCGCCACGTTTAACATCAAAAGAAACATCTCGGCAAGCCGCCAAAATACCGGTTTTTTCTCTTATCTCCGCGGTTGAAAGGCCCTGCCGCAGCAGTTCAATTGCCGTTTCTTCACTGCCGCCGATTTCTCTTGTCCTGAAAAGTTTATATAAATGTTCTACCTTTAAAATAGTATCTTCCATCAACTTCCCCCTTTCGCCGAAACGCTCTGTGTCAAGCGGTCAATAATGATCGCAATAATGACAATACAGATGCCTGCTATAAGACCTCTGCCTGATTCCGTGCGGTTGATGGCAATTAATACTTCCATCCCTAAACCATTAGCGCCGATCATAGCACAAGTTACTACCATCGCCACAGCCATCATCATCGTCTGGTTAACACCAGCCATAATCGTCGGCAAAGCCTGCGGGATCTGCACCTTAGCAAGTATCTGCCACCGCGAGGAGCCGAAAGCTTTAGCAGCCTCCACAACCTCTTTATCAACCTGCTGAATGCCGTGACTGGTTAAACGGATAACAGGAACTACCGCATAAATCACTGTCGCCAGCACTGCAGGCACCTTGCCAGGACCAAGCAGCATAACAGCAGGAATCATGTAAACAAATGTCGGCATCGTCTGCATCGCGTCCAGAACAGGTCTGCAGATCTTATTAGCGCTTACATTGGTCGAAATCAAAATACCTATCGGAAGCCCAAGGAGAAGAGACAAAATTACTGCTGTAATGACGATAGACAGAGTCTCATTCATCATATGCCAGTAACCAAAAGCCCCTATGAGAAACATCAGTGACCCATATAAGAAACCTGTTCTATAGCGCCCAACCATCTTTTTGGTCAATAGAACAATAAATAAAATCAATAACCACCAGGGGATAAATTCCAATCCCTGATAAATTCCGCCTATCACGCTGTTCAAAATTGCCTTAAGCGCAGCGAAAAAATCAGCGTAATTAACGTTCAGATAAGCAATAAAAGCATCTATGTTCTTGGTGAAATCAAGATGTATTGCTGGTGGAAAGTCAAAAAGCCACCCCATATAATCCCCCCTTATTTACCAAGTGCACTGCGCAAGCTTTTGGCTTTGTCTGCCGGCAGCCACTTGTCAAGCAAGTCATTATGTTTTTTGAGGAAATAAACTGCAGCGTCATCATAGCTAGCTTTATTATCAGCAATATAGGCCAAAGCCTCTGCCGTTAGTGCACTGGAAGTATGATACTTCTTCAAGAATTCAGCGAACTCCGGTGCCTTTTTAGGAAAGTTCTTATTAGCAGCAATGGTTACACGTACAGATGGAAAAGCAGTTTTACCATCCAAAAAACCATTTTCATTATATGGTGCATCATCCAGCAAAACCAAATCCAGCTTGCCGCTCAGCCAATTAGGCTCCCAGTTGTAAGCAACGATTGGCTTACCCTTCTCGTAGGCAGCCATGATGGAGGCATTAAGCGTAGCATCAGACCCAGGCCGGAAGTAATTGTATTGTTCATTCAAACCATAATAATTAAATTTTTTAAACAAAATTTCATCAACCGACCAGCCAGGAATGGCACCGTAGATTCTGCCTTTAGCCGGATTTTCCTCATCCACGAACAGCTTGCTGTATCTTTTTAAATCAGTAACTGTTTTCAAATCAGGCGCCATCGGTGCTATTCCTCTTGATGCATCGCCCTCTATCACATAGCGAGGAACGTACAGACCTTGTTTATTATCATCAAAATTTACTCCTAGTTCCACAATATAACCGCCGGCAATATCATTTTTGTAAGAAGCTATATTATCACTCCAGGTTTCAAGATTAACATCTATGTCACCACGCACCAAGGCAGTATGAGTAATTGGCGTCGAACCGCTTACTACTTTAGTCTTCAGGCCATAAGCCTTATCAGCAATATAACTTACTACTGCATTATGAAATTTTACACTATCCCACCCGGCATCACTTAAAACAATCGTCTTCTCTGCACTTTTGCCAGGTCCTCCACAACCGGTTGCCAAAGCCAGCGCCGTTAGTAATGCCATAGTTACAAAAATTGTCTTTTTCAAATGTTTCCCTCCTTGTCCTTTGTGACAACTTTTAGAAATAATTAAGTTGTTACTTCTACTTTGATTATATTTTATTTTTTACCATCATGTCAAATCAGCGAATTAAAGCTATACATATTGAACCCTCTGCAGTTTACAAGCAACATTCTCTATGATATATTGAATTCAGTCAAAGCAACAACTTAAATACTCGCTAAGGAGAGGACTCAAAATTGGCAAATAAACATAAATTTGCTGCACCGACGTACCAGAAGATAGCACTCGATATCGCCGAAAAAATTGTTCAAGGTAAGTTCCAGATAGGGCAAAAGGTTTCGGGACGCTCTGTTCTCGCCGGACAATATTCCGTATCACCGGAAACTATAAGACGTGCCACTTTCATGCTGAAAGATTTGAACATTGTGCAAATAGATGCAGGCAGCGGGATAACTATAGCTTCTGTAGAAAATGCCGTCCTGCTGGTCGAACGCATTAAAAATATAGCTACATTGACAGAAAAGAAAAATGAAATAGAAGAACTGCTGAAGGAACAAGCACGGCAGCAGGATGGCATTTTACTAAAGATAAGCGAACTGATGGAACAAATCGAGCACTACCGCTCAGCTTCTCCCATCTTAAGTTACGAAATCAAAATTACCAAAGACTGCCGTTTCCTCGGAAAAATGATTTCTGAAATTAATTTTTGGCAGAATACCTCTGTAACTGTAATTGGCATCAAACGTAAAGGCAGCCTGATTATTTCTCCTGGTCCCTACGCCCTTTTTGAGGAAAATGATATCTTCATCATGGTTGGGCGAGAAGGCAGCGCGGCTTCCGTCCGTTCTTATCTATACGACAGCAATATTTGAGAAAAATGAAAATGCAAAGTGGTACAAAGGGGACGGTCCCCTTTGTACCACTTTGCATTTTTGGGTCTAAGTCACGTATTTGCAAATGATCAAATTAAAATCACTGCCAAATTGTCTTCATAATGTTTTTATATTCATCGTTCAGATGTTTAATGATTACATCAAGCACTATATAGATAAGTTCACCGCTGATCTTACTATCTTCACATAATACGCAGCAGTCAAGATAAAGAGCTCCATCATCACCAACGTAGTACTTGAAAACTTTGTATTTTTTATTAAGCTCGTTAATATCATGTAATAATTTATTATCACTGTTTTCGCGCAAAGCCTTGTTGGCAACCAATACCCGCAGCATGCAGTATATGCTGTCATCTACGATCAATATCGTTGGCAGATTCTGCCCTTCAACTTCTATTTGCGAACGAAAGACAACTGTATTGAGTTCATCCTTGGATATTTCATCTACCTTAAAACAAGTAATATTCCTTTCCTTTAAAAATTTTTCGAAAGCAATAGATTTTTTGTTCATTCTACATTCTCCCCATGTTTAAGGAGGCAGTTTTCAACTGCCTCCTTATATTTATTATATTTGTCCATCTTCAACGCTGATATTCGGTTGGCTTGCTGCCGGTTGAATTTCCGGCAATTCATAAAGAGCAAACCGGTCAAAGTAAGAATAATCCGGTGAATATACAAGTCTGTAGGTAGCATATGGCATATCATGCTCCACGAAGCGCAGCTCGTTCTCGCCGCTATAACGTTGGTCATAAACATAATAGTAATCATGCAAGCCTACCAAAATGCCGTTACTTCTCTGGGTGCGATATCTGTCAGTGAAGTACAAATTCATCCAATCGCCAAGATAATCCTCATCCTGCCAAGCTGCTAAAGCATTTTTAGGATTGAATTTTTCGGCGTTATTCCAGAATACACTATCACTGCCATCCCTGACCGGAGGAGCACCGTAAACAGCTGTCGTCATATCCTTGTTACTGAAATGGGCCGCATCAACAACACTGAGTTTGTCGATATAGAATTTTGAACTATCAACATGAACATAGGCATCTCTCACCCATAGTTTGTCAAAACGAACTCCATTTGGCGTAGTGATATCATCTATCTCCAATTGTCCTATCGGTTCGTCCGGCAAAGCTCCATTAGGACTGATAAGCAGCATAGCATCAGTACCCTCGCGTTGTTTGATATTCTGCAGTTTGATAGAGTTTCCATTTAGACCAAGTTTAGTACCGATCGTCATATCTTTGACCTTAGTTTGTCCAGCCATGTCTTTGTTGACCAAAAGCACTATATCACCGTCGATGCTGCAAACTGTGATATTCCCCTGATCCGTAGCAACAGAAACGGTATTCTTAGCATAAAGATCATTGAAATCAATATCACCTTTCTTAGTATAAAGGGCTACCGAGCCATTCAAAGCAGACAGTTTGACGTCTTTAGCTGTCGGGTCGGTATCATGATGGCTGCTGGTAATATTACCTTCATTACTTGTGACATTGATATTGCCATTTTGGGCAGTTGCGCTGTCACCGAAATAAATATTACCTTTAGTTGTGACTTTGACATCAATATTGCTGCCGGCATTCAGCACCGCCGTTGTCGCAATATTCCCTTGATCCGCAGTCAATTTCAAATCTCTGCCTGCGCTTATAGTTGCGCCGTTTGTAATATTGCCTTCGGCAGTGAGCATCACATCACGCGTTGAGTTGATATAACCACTGTTTGTAATGTCTCTGCCAGCTTCCATTAGCGTATCACGCCCGGAAGTAACAGCTCCGCTGTTCGTAATGTCCCTGCCGGCGTCCAGCTTGGCATCATTACCGGCAGCTAGTGCTCCTGTATTAGCAATATCAGCCGCAGTTGACTGCATCTGGACAGCCTTGCCTGCCGTAAATGCGCCGGTATTCGTGATCTTACCAGTTGCGCGCAGTACCGTGTTCCCTGTTTCCGCGCTAACATTACTGCTGTTTGTAATCACTGCTTCAGCAGCGTCTGTTCCCTCTGCGCTCAGCAAAACATCGCCGTCTTTGGCCGTAATGCTGACGCCGCTGGTTGCAATACCGCCTTTGGCTGCACTAAGTTCAATCGCGATGCCAGCGTTATCGCCGACAGCTTTTGACAACAGTGTGTTTTGGTTAATGATATCCTGCTCAGCCTGCATCTTGATATTCTTGGCTGCTTCTACCGCCCCTTTGTTCACTATATCTCTGCCAGCGTCCATCAGAATATATTCTCCGGCAGTAGCAGCGCCATTGTTTGTAATGTCTCTGTCGGCTTTTTGATCAATATAAGTTCCTGCCGCCAGAGCTCCTCCGTTTGTAATATCCTGTCCGGCCGCCATCGTAATATTAGTACCAGCAGTTACCGTCTGTGCATTGCTGATATTACCTTCTGCAACAAGATTAACATCAAGAGTAGCATTCACTGGGCCGTTATTTGTAATATCACCGGCCGCGGTCATCTTTATCTCCTTAGCTGACGTCACTGACTTCTCATTAATTATGGAAGAACCATCAGTTGCTGTCATATGTACGTAACCAACTGTTGACGAAACATTGCCCAAATTATGGATGCCTGTATTTGATACCATGTCGATAGTATTCTGCGTCAAATCGCTGCCCAAACTTCTCAAAGCAAGCGTGCGCAGCATTTTTGGCTGCGTTGCCGAGAGGCTGGAAATATCCATCGTGTTGTAAATTTGCCCATTAGTGGCCTGCATGAATACTTTTTTCGTAGTCTTGACACCAAATTCATTAGTTAAAGTACCGTTATTTGCTGTACCAACAGTAGCCGCACGCGCCGTGATCAAATCACCATTATCATTGATAAAGCTTACATCTCCATTTGCTTCAATCTGCGACGCCACCAAAAGCTGTGTTTTTGTGTGTTCAGCATTATCATAATTACGAATTGCAACCGCACCATCGTTCTTCTTTTCCAGCACTACCGTAAGTCCATCGCTGCCGCTGTTGCCAACACCGATATCACCGCTGGCCATATTCCATACATCCACTTTTTTGAGTAAATTGTCTTTGTTTGCCAAGTCAATACCATTAGCAGCTACCGCCACAACTTCCGGTGCAATGATCACCTGGTCATCACCCTGCGTAATTGCGCCGCTAGGAGTTTCTGTACTCAGCGGATCGCGTACTGCAGCTGCCACAAGATTTGCTTTTTCAGCACGCAAAGTTCCTTTGTTCAAATTCAGATCGCCTTCTGCTGACAAAACTACTTTGCCGTTCTCCGCATTGACATTATTATTAATATCAATATCCTTTGCTGCCGTCAAAGTTGTCGAAGCATTTACGCCGCTGTTTGACAAAATCCCTTGCAAATCAACAGAGCCGTTATCATCAACTACAATTTTCCCGCCGCCGCTCTTATCGGCCGTAATATTGCCAAGATACATGACGCCCATTGGTGACGCATCTTGGGATATATCCGTACTGATGCCTTCAAGATAAATATTCTGGCCATTAGCCGTTACAGTCTGCTCAGTATTACCGGCATTGACATTCTTAATCCTCAGCCCCTGCTCCGCTTTGCCTACATCGCCCGACGCACTGATTTTGATGGTTCCGTTATCGCTGCGAATGTAACCTTGTGCCGCAGTACCCTCAGAATCCTCGCTCACAATATCATTTTCAGAGGTCAAGACGATATCACCGCCGGCACCAATAGATAATACCTTCATTGGGTCTGACCCGAGCTGGCTGATATAAATGCCACCCTTGGACTGTGCTTGCAAAGAACCGCTGAGATTAGTAGTCAATGCCTTTTGCGCCGTTCCCAAAGCCCCGTTGCCGCCTTGAATCAGCAAATCCCTGCCGGTGATAAGCGTTTCAGTACCACTGGCAGCATTGAAAATACCATCATTGCCCTGCAGGCGGATATCGCCGCCGGCATTAACGTTGCTGATATTTAGTGCATTGCTTACCGAAGCATTATCCTGTGTCCTGCCAGCAAGATAGACATTGTTTTTAGCCGCTACTTTTACAACGCCGTTGTTGTTGAGCTGGATACCCAAAGGCGTCTTCTCCGTAATAGTCGCAATGCCGTCCGCGGCATCCCAAGTAACATCAGATGCATTGGCATTAGCCAGTTTTTTCAAATCGCTGATATTTTCACTCAAGCCAGCCAGCTGAACAGTAGTAGTATTAGTACTGTTTTGACCGACACTGCCATTTTTTACGTTCAAAGTAATATTATGTGCCCTGATATTAGGGTCTTTAATAATATTATTCGTAGAACCGCTGTCTGGATTGATGATGGAATCCTGCACCGCATACAAGAGAGCGTTTGCCGACCAGTCTGCTCCCTTCTGCTCTAATGAATCAATTACACCCTGCGCTTCTGTTCCTTCAAGGTAAGCCGAGGCAGAACCATAAGTACCGTAACGAGAATCCAGCGCCTGATAGCTGCTGTAGCTGTCGAAGGTCTGTTTCATATTCTGTCCTTCGACCGTCGGATTATAGTAAGACGAATATGCTGCAGGATTCTGTGCCTGTATATAGGCATCCGCATTAGCATAACTGCTGCATTTGGCTTGGAGAGTATCAAAGGCTAGTTTACCATTCTGGTAGTCAGCAAGCGCATTTTCATAGGCAGTTTGCGAACGGTATTTTTCTCTGACCGGAACATTGGACGCATCATTGTAATAAACTGACTGAGCCTGATAAGAGCTGTATTCTGTCTGCAAAGAATTACAGGTTTCCTTAGCACTGCTGTAAGTACTGTATGCAGTCTTAGCCGCATCAGTCGTCAAGGGATCATTTGCTTCGTAGTAAGTTTTTTGTGTTTGGTAAGTACTATATTCATCATCGACAGATTGTTTGTAATTCGCAACATCCTGGGCCTGTTTTTCTTTATAGGTGCCATCACCATCAACCAGTCCTAAATCCTGCCAATGCTTGATTAGTTCTTCCGTACTTGACCGCTCAGCCGTTTGTCCTTCCGGCAAAGCATCCAGCAAATCACCGCTGTTCACAGTAAGCGTTACATCACCCTGCGTAGAATAAATCCTACCCAGACGCATATTGCCGCTATCCTGTTCAAGATTAATATTCTTATCTGCGGAAGCATTTACACTAGCTGACAAGGTATCGCCAGTATTGAGGATTTCTTGCCCGCCATGCACGACCAAAGCCTTGCTGTCAGTACCAATTGAACCACCATCACTGACAAGGTCTATACGGTCAGCCTTCACGGCAACACCGTCACCTGTTTTTACAATATTGCCAGTCGCAGTTATCGCGGCAGTTCCGCTGCCGGTAGAGACAGAACCTATATTAATATTGCCTTCCTTGCCGTAAGCTGCATTTACTGCCACACTCACATCGCCGCTGCCGCTATTGACGGCAGACAGATTAACTGTATCACCTATGGAATTAACCGCAACATTTTCAATACCGGTTGCCGCGCTGAGATTGACATTATCACCGGTAATACTGCCGCTGCGCTGATTAATATAACCATTGGCAGAAGTCAGATTAATATCAGCACTGCTGTTATTACCTTTGATGTTACCCGTCAAATCGATATTACCCTTTGATGCTACGTTCACTGATGCCGTGTCATTGCCGATGAAACTAAGGTTAATCGGTTTATCAGCCTTAACACTGCTGACATACTGCTGCGTTGTACCGGTAGTGGTAGTCCAAGTATAACGCTCCCACTTGTACCATCCCAAGAAGCCGGTAGACCATTTTTTCACTGTCGGGGATGTACGGCTGTTATTCGTTGTTATCTTATCATAAACCATGACAAAATCATCATCAGAATGATTATCTGTGTCAACCATACCAATGAAACTGCCGTTAGCTTTCGGATTAGTTGTTAAATCAGTAGGTTTCGTCGGATGACTTTCTTCATATTCGCTCATCGCCGTATCGTTCTGAACGTCTACAGCACCCCATAAACCGGCTTTAATCGTATGTTCGAAAGTTCTCTTGGTCTCCGTACTCTGCCCTTTGGTCCAATTATACCGGAGTCCTGACAAAGGATTATAGACAGAAGACGCAGCACCGGTCGAAAGAAGTTTCCAATCACCGGTCGCATTATCCCAAGCAGTTAAATCTTTGATACTCGTGCCGTCTCTTCTGATTTCCGTCAACGTATTCTTCCCTGTATCTGCTATGCTGATGAGGCCTTCTACATCATTGCTCAGCAAATTACCCACCTGAAGGTCTGTATTTGTATTATTGGTAACCGTAATATCCGCAGCACCATCAAGAACAACGATTCTGCCATTGCCTGTACTTGATATCCGTCCCGTCAGGTATACCTGGCCGCCTTTAGCATCAATATCTGGCACAACTATCTTGCCTGTAGACGGATTATAATAAGCAGCCACACTGCGTTTGTAAGTTCCATCCGCATTAAGCTCATTACCAGCCTCGCTGATTTGATAAGACCTCCCTGTCGTAACAAGGGCATCAGACAAAACGGCAGAACCGCTATTTTTCCACTTCTGGCTAATCGCATCTATTGCACTCTGTACAGAAGCATCTACATTGAGATTATAATCAGCATAACCGCTTTGAATATAACCATTAACATTAATATCCGACGCATTAATGAAAATAGTGCCGCCGGCAATTCTGTTGCCACCTGTTTTACTGTTGCCGGAAGTTACACCAATCTTATGCTCAGTTCCCGGAGTAGTTCCCGGATAATTGGTGTCAAAATAATTCTTCCATTCGTTATATTCACCTGCATATTGAGCTTCAACAGAAGCACCGACATTTACTATACCATCAGTAAAACCTTGGGAAACAGAACCATTGCTGGCAGTAATATTTACCGTCTTGCCGTCAATACTTGCGCTGTCATCAGCAGTTTCACCTTGAATAACGATGTTATTGCTCTTGCTTTCAATCGTAATGTCACCATTCATATTTCCAAGGTTACCATTGATTTCAATATCAGCTCGCGGCACCATTTCAGCCAAGACAGTCTTGTTAGTCTCAGGATCGATAGTATTGGCGTATATTTTGCCGCCGCCATAATTACCATAGACAGAAATGAAGCCACCACCCGTTGTATCACAGCTTGTTGCAGCAAGGGCCACATTCGCAGACTTATTTTTATTAATATCTTTAATTTTAGCAAGATAGCCGCTGTTTGCTAAGCTGGCATTATTGAAGGTAATTGCGCCTCCGGCATCACCGACTACCAAATCGTTCACTTTCATATAGAGATTGGTATTATTAGTTACTTTAATTTCCGGTGCTCCTTTAGCCGTCATATTGCCACTGCCTTGCAGGTTATCAGAATTTATAGTGACATTGCCGCCTGAAGCAACAATATTTGGTATAGAAATATAATCGACAGTCATACCAGGAATAACTGTCCAAAACTTATTGCCTATACTGTCAGAAGCCTCATACACTAGTCCCAGATCTTTCATTTCTGCAAAAATTCTCTGCTGCTCGGCTTTGTATCCCAAAGCAGCCGTAGAATAGGAAGAATTACTTGATGCTCTCTCACTATACTCAGCATAAAGTTTTCCCAATTCCTGATAACGCTGAAACAGCGCATTGCCATAATCCATGGTGCCTACTTCTATCTGGCTGCCATCAACGCCTTTACTGTAACTAAGATCCAGTCCTTCATTACCGACAAAGCTTTCTTGCCCACTGACAGATTGAGCAGCCGCAAGCGTATCAGGGTCAAGGATGACGATCTGACCATCACCGCCAATTGTAATATACTGCTTGTTCTGCACACCAACCGTCAGCGAACCATCAAGTTCGACATAGTTATTTGTCTTACTGCCGGGAATATCACTATCGCCAATTGTAGTACTGGCATAATTCTCTTTTTTGTCACTGTAATACCACGTATACATATAAGAAGATTCGCGGACAGTTTGACTGCCGTTATCCGCCCCTATATTGATATGGGCTACACTTTCGACATTGCCGTTATCACCGATGACGACCTGCCCGTTCTGATACAAATTGCTGCTGTACTTAGGCACAGATACCGCAAGCGCCGTCTTGTTATATGCTTCCGACGCAAGATCAAATTTCAGTTTGGAAGCACTGCCGCCGGCAACAAGATTAACATCATTCATGCTGTATAAATGCCCGTCAATATTAATCTTATCCGTACGCGTCACATTGCTGTCAACATTAGAAGAAGCTCCTCCGACAGCACCGCCCTGTGTATCAGCAACTCCTATCACTTTGATCTTCAAATTGTCCGTAGCTGCCAGACTGATATCCTGGTCTGCTGCCTCCGTCTTTAAATAAGCACCCGAACCCACATTAATGAGGTTCTTGTCAGTAACATCATTATCCACTGCTACTACGCTGAAAGCTCCCGCACCTGCAGCCTTGATATAACCGCCAACATTCATATCACCAATAGTTTGGGCGTTATAGGCTTGAGCTCCCTGCGAAAGAATATGAGCAGCACCTAGATCGACCTGCGCTGTTTTGGATACATTGTTTTTCAGCTTGGCAGCCTGCACAGCAATGCCACCGTAGCCACTGCCTTCGACCCCATATTCTTCCTCATTCCCGATTGTAATATTATTTCTGGCAGTCATTTCAACATTGCCGTTACCGGTAATGTTGGCACCATTAGCATTAACGCTCGTGCCACCGTCAGTGCCATCTTTGATCGTATTTTCTGCCAGCGTCGCACTCGCCCCAACAACCGTTGCTTTAAGTGCATTGGCATTAACATTAGCTGTATCACTGTGCAAAGCCTGCACTGTAAGATCGCCGTTAACATTCCAGCTACCGTCAATGGCAGCTGTTGTATCCCCCGTCATCGTATTCTTGGCATAGCCGGCAAGGTCACCGCTGAACAAAGCGCCGCCGCTGCCATCAGCAGTAGCTTTGTTTACGTCACTGCCAGCAGCCGTTACCAACATATTATTTACCAAACTGCCGCTTGTGTTTCTTCCTGTAACGCTTACATTTGTCTTTGACGCATTCTCTGTAACTGCCACATTATTGCCGCTGGCAAAAAGTCCACCGACAGTCAAACCCTTTGTGTCAGCCTTTGTCGTAGCGGCGTTCGTGCCCTGAACAATAAGATCAGTAAGACCGACTTCTTTGTTTTTATACTTCTGAACAAGACGTTTACCTGTGCCATCATCCAGATCTTTCCATTCAAACCCATCTTCGACCTGCACATTCTCTGTCTTATACTGATTATTCCTGACATTAACATCAACCGTCATATCACTTTTGGCAGTTGCAACATTAGCAGTTACAGAGCCATACACAGAGCCGCCGAGCCCCAACACTTGGGCTTCAGCACTATTTTTACCGTCCTGCGTTCCGGCGCTGCCGCTGATTTTTACCGTATCACCGGCCAAAGTACTGTCTGCAACATCAACATCGACAAGGCCGGCAGCAGAAGCTGTGGCCACGGAAGCCCCGCCGCTGGCAAAATATGCCAGCGCAGCACTATCACTGACAGCTTTAACCGCTGGATTATTGACCGCACTGATGTTCAGCGCCGCAGCTTGCAGATTAGAATTATTACCAACAAGAACCGCGCTCTTACCTTTGTCTTCTGCCGTTGCCACAACACCATTAAGCGCAGCAGCCCCGACTGCGCCGCCCGCCGCGTGTGCAGTTACTGAATTGGCCTTTGCAGCACTGATGTTGACCTTGCTGTCGCTGCTGTCCGCCGTCAGTTCTTTCAAAGACGAATTTTCAATGCTTACGGAAGTATCGCTGTCGTTAGCAGCCTGTGCGACAATAACACCGGCTGCAATTAAACCGCCGCTGATACCTACAGAATTTATCTTTGTACTGCCGTTATCACTGGCAGTAATACTTATGTCATCACCTGCTAAGCTACTGCCGGCAACATCAATACTATTACTGCCGGAGGTCTTAACCCGACCATATGCCGCGTTGACCCCGAACACGCCGCCTGTACCTTGGTACATATCAAGTTCTGTGCTGCCGCCGCTTTCAGTAGCAAGCGCGATAACCGGTGCCTTAAGCGAAGCTTGCTGCAAGTTGACACCGGTCTTATGCTCAACATTCGTTATACCGATACCGGCATTCAACGCAGCTTTACCAACCACACCACTACCTGCTGTCATGTTAACCGCATCAGTCTCACTTGCCTTAGCATTGATTTTTTTCGCTGCGACCAGCCCTGAATCAGACACTATGACCTGTATACCTTGAGCCTGAGTATCGCCGCCCCTTCCTGCTGTTACTCCGGCACTTGTATCCTGAATGCCGCCTGTACTAAGAGCACCAAGCGTACTGGTATCGGTGAGGGCACCATCCTGATTGCCAATTGCCGTACCAACATTATTATAAGTATTGTCTATATCATCGTTCGTATTACCGTCGCTGTCAGTAAGATTCTGCACTGCTGCGCCTACATTTGTAATCAGGATATTGGCGCCGACTGCATAACTGCCTGCTGCAGCATTGATTGCATACTGATCAATGTTTCTGTTTTCAGCAGCGGTAAGGTCAATAGTGTCGGCATAAATATTACTGCCTGCCACGTCAGTTACTACAGAGGAATCAATTGTATTAATGCCCACACCGACAGCTGCGCCGCTGCCAAGGCCAGCAACTGCCTGCCCGGAATGGAAGTCCGCATCAATATTATTGGTCGCTTGCACGGCGACAGAACCATTGGCTGTACTATTCTGAGTACCAATCGTACTGTCAATAACAGCTGCCTTTACTTCATTGCTGATATTATTCAGAACTACAGTACCGCCTACTGCTACGCCACTGCCAAGCGATCCGCTGAAAACATTCGTAGTAAGTTTTGTAGTATTCACTGCCTTGACTGTATTTTTAGCAGCAGCTGAGGTATTAGTCAAACCGCTGTTATTTATCTCAGCCTCCGTGACACTGTCATCGTTCACGACTCCTACGCTCATACCGGCCGCAACACCGACAAGCGAAGCTGAAAGCGCACCAGAGACACCATTTAGCAGCACATCACTGCTTTGGTTAGCCGAAACAGTGAAACCACTATTTGTACCTGTTATGTCATATATCCCTGCTTTGACACTACCGTCTACCTTTGTAAGAGAAGTAGTGCCCGCAACGCTCACCGAACCGTAGATACCACCGCTGACTGATGCGCCTACAGCTGTCGTCGAAACAGTATGCGCCGCATTAGCGCTGACATTCAACTTAGAAGCATTAACGGTATTTCTGCTGCTGTCATTACCATCGATAACGGCCGTAACATCCCTGCTCAATTGAACGGTGTCCGCTGCCTCGCCTAAGGCTGCTCCGCCGTCAGCACCAATGCCAACAGCCGCATTGCCCAAAGCACTGGTAATAGTGCCTTCGTCATCTGCCGAAACAGTGACATTACCAATCCCTGCCGTTTTACCTTTGTTAACATCGCTGTCATTAATAGAAGCCTCTGTTGCACCTGCCAACTTATCGACCGCAACTGTTGCCGCCGCACCGACGCCAACAGAACTTGATCCAGCAGCACCAGCTGTAACCACGGCATTAGTGATTGCATGTGTTGAAACCGCATTAATTCCAATATCGCCTGCCGCGCTCAGTGTTGAGCCATTTACCGACGCTTTAGTCGCACCATCTATTTCGTTCACAACGCTGGAAAGACCAAGTCCTACATAGCCGCCGATAGCAAAACCACCCGTGCCGACATAATTCTGCAAGGTTTCTCCGCTGTCAGCGCTGACATTGATAGCCTCGGCAGCATCTACTGCTGCACCATCATTTATTGCCGCCGTTGTATTATTGTCAATCAAATTTACGGCAACGTTGCCGGCTATACCCACATTCTGAGCACCGGCACCGCCAATGCCTATATTCAGGATATCCGCATCAGAGACTGCGTCAAGCTGCAAATTATTTACATTAAGGCTGCCGCCGCTGACAAAAGCATCAGTATCCTGGTTAATCCTGTTAACAGACACACCAGCGCCAATGGAGGCATCCTTACTGGCAGCAATAACAGCCGCAACTGTCAATATATTGCTGTCACTGTCCGCTTTTAGACCAATATCAGCATTTTTTGCCAGACCTTTGTCAATGTCAGTGTTTGTCATGGAAGCTTCTACGTTTTTATTCACAAGAGCCGCAGCCGCCGCTCCCTGTACTGCCACAGAGCCAGAACCACCTACACCAACACCGATAGTCAAAAGATTCGAATTATCCTGTGCCTTGACATCAACGCTGGCATTATCTCCAGCCGTCGTCAAGGCAGTGTTGTTTATCTGAGCCAAAGTGTTTTGTTTAGCAGCGCTCGTATCGGCAGATGCGCCACCGACATCGTTATAGGCGATACCTGCTCCCACAGCTACTTTTCCAGAAGCAGATACATTGCCTACGACCGCTGTCCTCTTGGTAGCATCAATCGCCTGGACATTGATCTCGTTGGCCCCTGTGATTTCACTTTCCTGCGTGGAGTTATCATCCTTGTATTCATCAATAACGGCTTCTGTATTACTGCCGCCGCGATTAATTACGACCGTACCGCTGACAGCAACTTTTTGCGAAGCAGCAACACTCGCACCGATGCCATACACAGAAGAACCATTGAGCGCATTAACATTGATGTCCACTCCGGCCGCACTATCCATGGCCTCTATCGTATTTCCTTTCAGATAGCTGCCAACCGTATTATCTAAGGCGTTGTAGGCTAATACCGCGCCGATACCAGCCTTGCCGCCATATGCTACCTGTCCGCCTACGTTAACATTCAGCGACGAATTCTCAGCATTAGCTGCTAAAGACGCTGTTTTCAAGCTGGATTTTTCCACCTCGGCAGTAACATCATTGTCCAAATCCTGCCAGGTTACTGTTCCCATGCCGCCGAATTTATCCTTGCCTGCTGCTACACCGCCAGCTGCATTGACCAATAAGGTATCAGCATCTGACTTCACATTTATATTTCTTGCTTCAATACTCGCGCCCTGCTTAATGCCAGCATCAAATTTATTATCGATGTTGGCTATATTCACAGCCGCACCGGCAGCATTGTCAGAAGCTGCTACGACAAACGACGCTCCTACAACGACGCTGCCTGTCTTGCCGCTGTTATTTAAATCTACGGCGGCAGTACCATCAGCACTGTTGTCTGAGCCTTTTTCTGAGGCTGTTACACCCGTAGAAGAAGTATCAAGATTTTGATAATATTCTTTCCCATCAACCACAACTCCGCGGTTTTCAGCGAAACTCTTATTGGTGCTGTAAGAACCTAACAGATTCTGGTATGGCGCAGCCTCCGTATCACCGGCAGAAACATCTTTGGCCGTAACATTAACCGCACCAGCAGAAACGATATCACTGCCAGCAATTGTCGCTTTGACATTATTGGTCAGTCCATTGTAAACGACGGCTCCTTCAAAAGCCATATTAGAACCGCTGCTGCCGCCAACTGCAACACCAGTCGAAATTGCCGCTGTAACCTGCGTGGTAGCCAGCATGCTTTTCACATTAAGATTACCGACATTTCTGTAAGTGCCGCCGCTAATCTCTGAATTGACATTATTGGCAATATCACTGACAGCAACAGAACCACCGGCCACCTTACCGCCGCCAAGAGCAAGATTAGCCGTTACGCCGCCTGTTACCTGTACATCACTTTCGTAAGCTGTAACAGCAACATTGGTCTTACTGGCCGCACTACCTTGAACGGCATCGTCATTCATGGCCGCGTTGACTGTTTTATCGATCAAATTAACAGAAGCAGAACCTGCGCCACTGTAATTCGAACCTTGTGTCGCGTCCTTCGTCAAAGTCGCACCAATACCGGCCGCCACTTGCGTACCACCGCTGACAGCTGTCACATCGACATTGCCGGCGTTTGTTATTTTTGCATTCGCTATTTTTGCTTCTACCGTATTATCTATTTGGTTCAAAGCAACAGAACCAGCTATTGCCACACTTGTTCCTGCATTTTCCGAGCTGCCTTTGCGGAAAGAAAGACCAGCAGCACCGCTCCAAGCACCGATAAAAGCGGAATCACGTGCACCAACCTGCATTGTACCGTTATTAAGAAGTTCAACATTAGCATTCTCAACCAGTGCCTTAGTCGTATTCTCGGTAAGATTGACCGAAGCGCTGCCTGCACCTGCAATACTGAAAGATGGTGTGCCTGCTGACGCGCCTTCTTTCATCTCCGTAGTATCTGCGGCTCCCTGATCTTTGCTGCCGCTGCCCATTGCCTCCAGTGTACTTTGCAGTTTGCCGGTTACCTCAGACAATTTGCTGATAGCTTTTTCTTTGGCACTGACCAGTTTTGCATAAGGAGCTTTTACCTTATCCAGGAAGCCCTCTTCCTTTTCCTCACTATCGCCGCTGCTGCCGCTAGACGTCACGCCGCCCGCTACGCTGACAGCATTGATAAGGCCTGTCGTTTCAGCCGTTACATTTAATGCCGAGGCCGTTATTTGCCCATTCAGATTATAGGCATCTGACCAGGCAGAAGGATCGGCAAGCAAGCCAGATACATCTACGCCGCCTACAGTCTTGCCATCATTATTGCCTATGGCAGCAACATTGACGACATTGAAATTATTAATGGCTACGCCCATGCCCACCGCAGCATTATCGCCGCTGGCCGTTACAGCCACAATCGCATTCGTCGCACTTGTGTCATTGGTTGCGCCAATATTTATGCTGCCAGAGCTATCGCCGCTTTTATTTGCTTTCAAAACTGCCTCATCATCAACGCTGACGACATTAATACTGTCGCCATCCGTCATACTGACAAGACCGCTGATAGCGCTGCCATCGCTCTTGCCAGCCGAAAGCATCGCTCCCACATGAAAAACATTATTGTCTGAAGACAGAGAAATATCGCCGCCTTCTATGTCAGCACCTTCACCAACAATCACCAGGGAATCAGTATCAAAATCCTGATAATTGAAACTGCCGCCTACTCCAGTGCCGCCGCTGGCACTTGCGTCACTTTTCCAGAATTTTGTTTTACCGGTAATATTGACATCTTCAATTGTGTTCTTTGAACCTATATTGATAGCTTCAGTTGCCTTTAATTCCGCATTCTTACCTATGATAACGCGGCTGGTGTGGTCAATATCTGTAATAGTGACAGATCCTGCCGCAGAGAAAGTCGTATCAGCACCGGCCATCGAAGTAGCGCCAGCCGAAAAATTAGCATAACTTGTCGGATCGGTAAAAGCCAAGGCGCTGGTCACGATACCTAATGCACTATTGACAACATTGGTGACCGGACTGGTAACATCGAGCAAATCAGAGTACTGCTCCTGCATCGTCTGCACTTCGTTAAGTACGCCCAAAGCAGTTGCTGCTGTTGCAAAAATCTTTTCCATGCTGCCTTCTGCCGTGATAGCATCAGGATCAGCCGTCGCATTTTTGAAATCATCAGAATAGCCATCAGCACAGCTTTGCAGCTTGGTTTTGAGATTTACCAGACTTGTATACAAATCCGCGAATTGTTCCTTCTTCGTTTCATCAAGGTTTTCAATTGCTTCTATCGCATCAGATAATTGCGTGATACTGTTCTTTACACCTTCAATCAGCCGATTAACACGGTTATACTCCATAACGGTGGAGCTCTTAATGTTCATGTTCTTCGCAGTCAGTTTGGCGTGGCTGCCAGCACTGCCGCTCGCGATTTCCACAGTTGCATCATTATTAATGTCGGCATAAACTACACCGGCGGCAATGGTCACATCTTTTTCCGCGTCCTTTTTGAAAGAATTGGTTTTGGCCGAAGCATGCATAGAAGTATCTAGCACAGAAGTTTTCGCAGCAATATCCAAGTTATTGCCAGAAGTTATTTCTGCAGGAGACGCAATCTTGACACTTGCTCCGTTGTTTTCATTAGCGATAACAATGGAGGCGCCGGCTGAAGCTAAATTATCCAACGGTGATTTTTCGGTGCCGCTTTCACCTTTCAAAAAAGATAATTTATCCGTTACGCCAGAGGGAATAAGCCCCTTAGCGGCACTAATAATGCCGTCCACATTTGCCGCTTCCATTACAGACGCTTTAGCTTGAGCTTTCTTTTTGCTGATGCCCAGTGAATTATCTGCTGACACACTGTTATCCGAAATAGTGTTTTCAGCATTAATAGCAACGTCGCCGCCGCCAATAATTTTGCCGGATACATTCACAGTTGAAGAACTTTCCTCACCTACATAGTTCACAGCTGCCGTCGCCATCGTGCTGTCAGGTGCTGAAGCAGCTGCAGTGGCAGTCAAACCTGTATCGGTCGCCGAATTGATCTTTATGTCGCCGTTAGCAGCACTTACCTGTGCGTTATTGTCGATATTCACCTCAGAATCATTAGCTGTCTTCGTAACTGCTATGCCAACCACCAGTGCAGAAGTAGCAGCTCCGGTTCCAGCATCACTCTTCACCGCTGTCGATGCTGTATTGCTGACATCCGTAACAGCGGAAGAAGTAATAGCAATCGTCTTTGCCGGTGTTGCTTCCGTGCTCGCTGCACCGTTCGCCGTGACGCTGCCGTTAACAGTAACGGAAGCTTTGTTCGTTGTCTCCGCATAGCTTACGCCTGCTGAAGGCACCGCCGTCGTAGCACTGTACAGTTTGCTGCCAGATACTTTTACTCCCGCGGTAGCGTCCAGTTTCGACTCTGCGTTGATATTAACTTTATTGTCAGCATTGATCGCAGCTCCCTGTTCAACATTGACCTTTGCTTCGCTGTCAAGAATCATTACATTAGCATCAATTGAAGCAATCGTCGCACCTAAAAGCGACTGAATGCCCGAAACACCGAAAGTGTCTGCTGCCATGCCATTGCCGGTATCAAGGTAAGTATTGTCCGCAACAGCAGAAAGATTGACATTGCCTCCCGCTGAGACATTCCCATGAATGTCAACATCTGCTTTAACGCTGCCGAAACTGCTGGCATCTGCTTTTTCCAAATTTCCATTGGTAGCGTTAGCCGTTAGACTGGCGTCACGTGCCGCACTTATTTCGCCGTAATTTTCCACCGAAGCCTTCACCGTGCGCGGAATAACATCAGGATCAATTACCTGCTGCGCGATACCGAGTCCGCTTGCAGCAATGTTATTAAAAGCCTGGTCAATAGTATTAGCATACTCAGCCTTTGCCGCAAGGATTATATCGCCGCCGTCAGCAGAACGGACAGCCTGCAGCTTCGAAGTATCCAGCCCGGAATCCGCGCCCGTCAGATTAACGACATCCTTGAAATCAACTACACCCGTAGTCAGTTTTGCGCTTGTTACCACACCGCCATTTTCTACAGCACCGATTGTTTCCCCGCTGATATTTTTGCCTACCGCTATTTTAGGTGCATGCAAGGCAATATTGTCTGTCGCATTTATTTTACCAAGTACCGTAATTGTGCCGCTGGCGTTCAAAGGAATAGTAGCTTTCATTGTATTCTCATAAACCAGACTGCCAGGCGTAGCCGAAGCATTGCTGAACTCACCCTTCAGCATGGCATAGTTATAAGGATTGGTTGGGTCCGCAAACTCTGAAGCCGGTGTCATGGCATAAAGCGACCCTGTGTTGATAATACCGCTAGCGCCGACAGCCATACCATCTTTACTCAGGAAATAAAGTTCGCCGCCTATTTTGTTGTTTTGCACCGCATTCACAGTACCGTTGATATCTATCCTGCTATCAACGAAATTAACTAATTTATCCGCAGAATTGACTGCTTTAGTGCCGAAATACATATTGGCAATATGATTAGCGTCAAGTTGGAACGTATCAAAAACATTGACGCCGATTTTCGTTGTACTGCCGTACACTTTGTCCGTAGTAATATCAGTAACATTGCCGTTGGTGTTAATTTTGGTAAAATCTGCTCCTGCCGTAATAGATTGAGCAACAGCGTCGCCCGGACTGAAAGAAACGCCCATAGCCGCCACGCAGGCAAGTATTTTCTTAGCCAGGACTTGCTTATCAACATCCCGCAGATTTTGCGTTCTTTTTATCTTCATCATTTGCTCCTCCGTAACCTAAAATTGACCGCTGAACAAGAAATGAATTCTTGTTTTGCTGACTTCCGTACCATTTAAATCCCTGAGCAAAGGAATACCAAGACTTATATTTGCGTATATTTTATTGTTAAACGTTTGCTTGAAACCTATACCGGTACCGGCAAGTGTATGATCATCAAAAGCACTGTCTCCGTGTACGGACCCGTAATCAAAAAACGTATAAAAGCTTGCCTTTTTACCGGCAGGCATATCATACTCAAGATTGATATTATACCCAGAATCGCCGCTCAAAATACTTTCCGCATAGCCGCGCACGCTGTAAACACCGCCAATGTAAAACTGCTCAGCAGAAGGCAGGTAATTATTCGCACTCAATTGGCCGTTCAAACCAGCTGAAATAAGCTGTCCATGCGCATAAGATTTCTGGTACAGCATCGTCGTCTGGAATTTACCGAAATCCCTGTCCGCGCCATCGATATTATCCCAGCTGCCAATACGGTAACCGTGTTTTTGGTACAAAACATGACTCTTGCCATAGTTTGTCATGCTATAGGAAGCCGTATAATCATCAATGGAGTCATCTACCCAGTGCATACCGAGAAAATCTGTCTTCGTATTCTGCCGTGAATACTCCAGTGATATTTCTGACTTATAACGTTCCGTAATAGCAAGCGGCTGCACTACCGCCAAACCATAAGAATAGGAATGACCGCGCACATTGAGATCCTCCAGCTCACCATCTATGACATGGACGCTGTTGGTGCTGAATTGGGCTGTCACCTTAGTCCCGCTGCGTCCAGCTGGTCTGGTATAGTAGGAACTGACTGACTTCGTGCCCTGGGAATAAAGCGTACTGATGTTTAAAGTATCACGCACACCGGTAAAACTCTTGTCCTGATAGAAAAGCCCTTCACGATAAAGTCCGCTGCTGTCATAACCAGCATTGTCGGCATAGACTGTCACACTTCTTTGCTGTGGTTCAAACGCACTTATTATATAATCTGTCGTACCCGGTTTTTCCCCCGCCTGCAAAGAAATCCGCAGTTGCGCATCATTCGTAGCGTTAAAACGCAAAAGATCTTCATTCAGCACATTGACATTATCAATATTATCCTGTGTCAAATGCAGCCTATGAGTAATATAGTCAGTATTTGTAGACTTGTTGCCCTTAACATCTATATTACCTGTACGCCCTTCAATAAGCTTGATTCTCACAATCCCCTGTTTAATAGTTTGTGACGGCAAAAAAGCACGACAGGTCAAATAACCCTTTTCTCCATAAATTTCATTGAGCTTTTCAACTACCGCATACAGTTCTTTGATAGTTATTTCCTTATTGATATATTCATTGGTCACAGTATCTATTTCTTTTTGTGTAAGCACTGCCGACTTGTCTGTTACTATCTCTTTTGCTACAAACTTAATATCTGCAGCCTCTTCTTTTTGTGCTGGCTGTTGCTTGTCTTCAACCTTCTCTGTTTGCTTTTCTTTACCCTCAGCAATTTCCTGCGCAATTCTTTGCTTTTCCAGATACTCTTTAGTTTTGTTGAGCTGCACACCAGGATCGTTATACCCCTGCGCAGCAGGTATTGCATACACAACAGGATACGGTGCTGTCAAACTCAACAACACCGCAAAAGCAAGATACTTAGAATTTTTGTCTAATTTCATAGTTGGCCTCCCCAATTTTTTAAGAACTCTCCCACTAATAACTGCACAATTACTTAATTGCTTTGCATCGTTTTTAATACAAAATACAAATTTCAATTAAACATACAAACAAAAGCCGCTTAATAAATTAAGCGGCTTTTGTTTGTACATTATATCGTTACTTTATCCCAGCATAGTACCCGGCCAAATTGTCGGAAGAATGTTGAAATTCCGCCGCTATCTCAATAGCTCTGAATAATTGCATTTATAATATTCAATTTTTTTTGGGAATAACCTTTATCTTTAGGAAAATTTTGTAAATTTCTAATATTGCAGCAATTCATCCCTTAAGCGCTGCTTAGTACTCAATCGCACCCACTGCCGTGAAATCTTTGGCGAGTCGCGCCGCAAGCTCTGCACCAGCAAGGCTGCTGAGGCCAGCAACATTGCTACCAACCAACTCACCTGAATAGGAATGTGTCTTCGTAGTTTTATATAATACACCGTCAACAACAACCAGGTATGCCTTCCAACTGCTCCATGTGTCTTCGCCATCACCGGCAAAATATATAGTTGTCTTATTCGCAGCGTCAGTCCTCCAGGTCAAACCACTGCCTTTGTAATCATTGCCAAAAGCCAGCTCCACTATATAATCCTCGACAGGCAGGAAAGCTCCATTCAGTGCCTCTTTCAATTCTCCATTTAGCTGAATACCACTATTTATTTTTTTCGTTATACCACTCAAAGCTTTGATTGTGAGAATGAGATTGTTGGATGATACCTCTGCCGTTGTACCGCTTCCAGCCATCACTTCATCATTATGTCCTTCGTGGCTGCAGACTATCTTTCCATTGACCGCAGTATAGGTTCCGCCTGCAGGACAAGTTGGTTTGACATTGTAATATGTGCCATAGCTTTCCGGATCATCAATAAAATTCTGCAAGCTAACTGAACTGTCTTTAATTAAAGCTAATT
>JBFWIF010000023.1:0-27710 GCA_050256135.1 Acidaminococcaceae bacterium
TGTGAGAGTACGTCGTATTACTGGTTATCTAAGTACTTTGCCGCGTTTTAATGATGCCAAGAAGAAAGAAGTTCTTGATAGGACAACCCATCTTTGATTTTTATAAAGGTGTTACTGCGAATGCAGTAACACCTTTTTTATTGAAGTGATATAAGGAGCCGTGTTAAAATAATTCCTGAAAGAAAAGCAGTTATTATTTCTAAAAGGAGTGTTTAGAATGGCAAAGGATAGTTCTTTTGATGTTGTGTCGCAAGTCGACATGCAAGAAATGGATAATGCTGTTAACCAAACGAAGAAAGAAATCGGACAACGCTATGATTTCAGAGGTTCCAGCGCCAGTATTGAGTTAGAAGAAAAATGCTTGAAACTTACAGGTGAAGATGAATACAAACTATCAGCAATACTTGATGTTCTGCGACAGAGGATGGCAAAAAGAAATATTCCGTTGAAATGTCTAAAACCGGGGAAAATTGAGCCGGCAGCTAAGGGATCCGTAAAACAGACAATCGACATTGAACAAGGAATACCTAAAGAAAAAGCTAAAGATATTATTGCTGCTGTTAAAGCTTCTAAGTTGAAGGTAACAGCTCAAATGCAGGATGACCAAGTGCGTATTTCTGGTGCGAAAAAAGATGACTTGCAGGCTGTTATTCAATTGTTAAGGCAGGCAGATTTTGATATTGACCTTCAGTTTATAAATATGAGATAAAAAAAGACTACATGTGTTTTGTGACCAAATTGTTAGATAAAAAATAACATTTTTGGCGCATTGCACATAGTAGTCTTTTTGTTTACTTATTTGATGGCATAGTTATATTGATTTCGAAAAGCCGATTCCATGGGAAATCAATTTTGAAGTTTATAGTTTGAAGGAAACGATCCTTTTTTAAATAGTGTGCATACAATTTATAGCCAGCAGCAACAATTTCTTCATGGAAAGGCTTAATGGCATAAATTATATTAGGATTATTTTTACCAAGTGAATTGCTTAGGTGCGGGCGTATGTTGGATTGATAGAGCCAGTCATCCAGATAGCGTATTTGCAGCAATGTGTCTTTGCCGGATTGTGACATCTTTTGCGCTAATATACCTTGCGAAAGTGCATAGCCGATTGTATTGTCAGCTGTATTCCAGCCTGAATAAGCGACGATTTTATCTAGCAAGTCATGTTTGTACAACTCTTCCATAAAACCATTATCAGCACCGTTGGCATATGATATATCTGCTATAGCCAAATTACTTCCGTTTTTAACAAAGTTGGAGATAATATTAATGAATCTTTTGTTATATATCGAGGTGAAAAACAGATTATCATCGGCAGTTGAATCCTTGGTGACACCATCAAAAGGGGTATTTACGGCAAGAATAAGATCAGCATTATCAGGGAGTTCTGAAACACGACCGCCCATAGCTTGAATTTGGTCAGGAACTGAGGAAGAAAGACGTTGATCAGAATAATAAGGCAAGGTATTTTTCCCCGCTCCTTCTGAATAAATTACATGTACAACAGGCTGTGCAGAGCTAAGCTCATTGATAGTTCTGGTAAGTAATAAAAGGCCTATCTGGTCTACGCCCGGGAGTATTTTGAAGTGATTACTGGACAAGTCGAGAGTTGCCTCCATAAGATGACGGCTTTCCATATGTGTCTGTGACAGTGGTGCATCATCATCCTTGCCGATGACCAAATAATGAAATGTTCTTCTCCTGGCTAGATCAGTAAGCAACAGGTTAATGTGAAAGTTTTTTTGGCGTCTCTCAAACCAGTCGTTGAGGTGTTTTTGCGGAAGACGTGCCAGCAATTCTTTTTTTTGTGATCTTTCATATGCTGTAAGTCCTTGGCCTTCTTCTTTATCATTTAATTGTGAAAGTGCAAAAATATCAGTACCATATTTAGTATAGTAGGGTGGTTCAACATTACCAAAGCTTTGACGTGGTGTTCGCATAATTGTTGAAAAACCATAAATTTTAAGGTTTGGATAATTTTCTCTTAATTCACTAAATTTTTTTATTTTGTCAATAAGTTCATCGCTTGAAAAATGATGTGTCCTCGAAGCTACTAAACCACCATAAATAAGGCTGTCTGTTGACAGGACAGCAGCATCAGCATCTTGAGCAGCATTGTTTAACCAGGACCAAAGAGCTCTTGGATTACCATTGTGTTCGTTGTTTGCAAGCAGTTTTTCAGGCGGAACAGCTAGTTCGTATCCTGCGGCTTTAATAGTTTGTTTAACGTAGTTAAGGCAAACTGGACGATTATCAAGTGGAATGTATACTATTTTTCTGTTTGCTTCGGCAGTTGCAGTCATTTCTATTAAGCTAAATGTGCAAAGAAGAAAAAGTTTAATTAAAATATTCAGTGTACTCAGCTCACTTTTTAAGGAAATAGATAGATACAAGTTCATTATACTACGAATTTCATTGTTAATACAGGATGTTGACAAGGATAAAGAGTGTGCTATAATTAGTGGTAAATCAAAATAACTACAAGTAATGCGAAGGAAGAAGCATCTTCAATAAGACCATACAGAGAAAACTGCCGTGGCTGGAAGCAGTTTGGTAATAAGATGTTTAAAACCACCTTCAAACTAACTTTGGAACGTGTTCGCACAAGTATAAAGCTTCGTAAAACCGGCGTTAACGGTACCGAGTGGATTCTTTTATGGATCAATCAGGGTGGAACCGCGGAATTCTCCGTCCCTTTAGAGGGATGGAGTTTTTTTATTTTATTTTGTAGTTTTAGTTAATTATTTATTAGAAGAAGATATTTATTGTTTAGGAGGATTTATATGGCTAATATTATTGTGACTTTGAAAGATGGCAGTAAAAGAGAATATGCTTCAGGAGTAACGCTGTTGGAAGTAGCAAAAAGTTTGTCGCAAAAATTAGGGAAGGTTGCTTTACTGGCAGTTGTTGACAGCAAGAATAAGGATCTTACAGATGCCTTGGAAAATGATGCATCTGTAGAATTTGTAACAGCAGATACTCCGGAGGGCCTGCATGCTATACGTCATACGGCGGCGCATGTCATGGCACAGGCAATTCAACATTTGTTTCCTGGTACAAAATTCGCCATTGGACCTGCAATAGCTAACGGGTTTTATTATGACCTTGATAGCGAGCATGTATTTACACCGGAAGATTTAACTGCTATTGAAAAAGAAATGACAAAAATCATCAAAGCAAATATTCCGCTGGTTAGAAATGAACTGCCAAGAGATGAAGCTTTGGCAATGTTTGCAAAGATGGAAGAACCATATAAGGTTGAGTTGATTAATGATTTGCCTGAAGATGCTGTCATCAGTATTTATCAGCAGGGTGATTTTCTTGACTTGTGTGCTGGGCCGCATTGCCCGACGACAGGAAGAGTTAAAGCTTTTAAATTGCAAAGTATTGCAGGTGCTTATTGGCGCGGCAACGAAAAAAATAAAATGCTGCAACGTATTTATGGAACTGCCTTTAGTACTAAGGAAGAACTTGATGCTTACCTGAATATGCTGGAAGAAGCTGCAAAACGTGATCATCGTAAACTTGGTAAAGAATTGGATATTTTCAGTATTCAGGAGGAAGGACCTGGCTTCCCGTTCTTTCATCCAAACGGCATGATTATTCGCAACGAACTTGAAGATTACTGGCGTAAAATTCATAGAGAATATGGTTATCAGGAAATTAAGACTCCTATGATATTGTCCCGCAGTCTCTGGGAACAGTCAGGACATTGGGACCACTATAGAGAAAATATGTATTTCACCAAGATTGACGAACTGGATTTTGCCATCAAACCGATGAATTGCCCTGGCGGCATGCTGGTATATAAGACTAAACCGCATAGTTATAAAGAACTGCCTATTCGCGCTGGCGAATTAGGACTTGTGCATAGACATGAATTGTCAGGTGCGCTTCATGGCTTGTTCCGTGTACGTTGCTTTACCCAAGATGACGCACATATTTTCATGATGCCAAGCCAAATAAAAGAAGAAATCCAAAATGTCATAAAATTATTTGACCAGGTTTATGGAACTTTCGGGTTGAAATATCATGCTGAATTGTCAACTCGTCCGGAAGACTCCATGGGTGATGCAGAAACTTGGGAAAAAACAACAAATGCGTTGCGCGATGCAATGGAAGATTTCGGCCTTGAATATGTAGTTAATGAAGGCGATGGTGCATTCTACGGACCGAAGATCGATTTCCATCTGACTGATTCTATTGGCCGCACCTGGCAGTGTGGAACTATCCAGTTAGATATGCAGCTGCCGGAAAAATTTGATTTGACTTACACCGGCGAAGATGGACTGAAACACAGACCGGTTATGATACATCGGGTGGTTTATGGCAGTATCGAAAGATTTATTGGTATCTTGATTGAGCATTATGCCGGAGCATTCCCATCATGGCTGGCACCTACACAAGTCCGCATTCTGCCGATAACTGACAAGCATGTAGCTTATGCCAAAGAGCTACATGATAAAATGTTTGACTTGGGATTAAGAGTATATCTTGATGACCGTAATGAAAAAATCGGCTATAAGATTCGTGAAGCACAGGTTCAAAAGATTCCATATATGCTTGTCATAGGTGATAAAGAGGTTGAAGAGGGTGCTGTTGCCGTTCGTCGCCGCAGTGAAGGTGATCTTGGTGCTATGAAAGCAGAAGAATTCATAGCAATGCTGCAAAAAGAAATTGCAGAAAAGAAATAAATGTTTGACATAGATTTAACGTTGTGTTAAAATTTTTAAGTAACGAAGTAGAAGCCATCCGCTTCTCACCTTGCGACTAAAGTCCGACAGGGTCATTGATATTGTTTATCAGCGGGTGGACTATTGCGTCTACCCGCTTTAATATTTTTTGGAGGTGAATTGTTATAAGCAAAGAAAGCTTGCGTATCAATGAAGAAATCCGGGCTCGTGAAGTGCGTGTCGTTGCTGACGAAGGCGAACAGCTTGGCATTATGTCCGGTCGAGATGCTTTGAATTTAGCATTGGAACGTCATATGGATTTGGTCGAAATTGCGCCGAATGCAAAACCGCCGGTATGCCGGATTATGGATTACGGCAAGTATCGTTACGAGCAGCAAAAACGTGAAAAAGAAGCTCGTAAGAAGCAAAAAACCTTTGATATCAAAGAAGTTAAGCTTCGCCCAGGCATTGAGGATCATGATTTCGACGTTAAATTCAAGAATGCAGTTCGGTTCTTGGAAGATGGCGATAAAGTCAAAGTCACTATTATGTTCCGCGGACGTGAGTTATCACATCCTGAACTGGGAGAAATTCTATTAACTAAAATGGCTAAACAGCTCGAAGACTTGGCAGTCATCGAACGTGCTGCTAAATTAGAAGGCAAAAACATGATTATGATTGTTTCGCCAAAAGCTAACAAATAATAAGGAGGATGTTTCCTATGCCAAAGATGAAAACTCGTAGAAGTGCAGCTAAACGTTTTAAAGTAACGGGTACAGGTGAATTTAAGCGTTCCCAAGCGTTTACTAGCCACATTCTTGAACATAAATCTCCTGCGCGCAAGAGAAGTTTGCGCAAAGCAGCTCTTGTTCACAAAACAGATCATGAACGCGTAGCAAAAATGCTGCCGTACGCATAATACTAGAGGAAATTTGAGGAGGATTAACCATGGCAAGAGTAAAAGTAGGTGTCACTGCACACAGACGTCATAAAACAATCTTGAAATTAGCAAAAGGTTATCGCGGCAGCAAGAGCAAATTGTTCAAAAAAGCTAACGAGACCGTAATGAAAGCACTTTCTTATGCAAGACGTGACCGTCGTGCTAAGAAACGCGAATTCCGTAATTTGTGGATTGCTCGTATCAATGCTGCAACCCGTGCTAACGGTATGAGCTACAGCCGTTTTATGTATGGCCTGAATAAAGCTGGCGTTGAAATGAACCGCAAAGTTTTAGCTGATATGGCTATTTACGATGCAGCAGCATTCACTAAATTGGTTGAAGTTGCTAAAGCAGCACTGTAATTTTTATAATTTAAGATGATTTAGAATTTATAAAACACCTGAAGCGACGCTTCAGGTGTTTTATGCTAAAATTTTAATTGTCTAATAGAGTTTTAAGGTGTAGAATACACGGTAAGCGAGTGATTATGCCAAGGGAGGCATTTTTTGTGATAATAATCAGATTGTTGCAGTATCTTACTACTTATCAGTTGGTCGCTCTCACTTTTCTTATGTTAATTTTTACTGGTACAGGCTTTCTGATGCATCCTATAGCATGTGTCAACGGCATATCTCTTCCATTTATTGACGCCTTATTTACTGCAACTTCAGCTGTATGTGTTACTGGACTTGTAGTGGTTGACACAGGAACATATTTTTCGTTATTTGGACAAACGGTTATTTTAATATTGATACAGCTTGGCGGCTTAGGAATTATGACATTCGCAACGCTGATAAGCGTGGCTATTGGGAAAAAAATAAATTTGCGTGAACGCTTGCTTATTCAGGAAACGCTGAATCAAGAGCATTTTTCTGGTGTTGTAAGATTAGCACTACATGTTGTAAAGTACACATTTTTGATAGAGTTTATTTTTGGCTCAATACTTGCATTCCATTTATATCCAAAATATGGATTTAATGCTGTTTATATGGGATATTGGCATGCAGTTTCCGCTTTTTGTAATGCCGGTTTTGACTTATTCGGCAATTTTGATAGTTTGGTTAACTTTAAAGGTGACGTTGTTGTTAATATATGTATGATGTCTCTTATCATACTTGGCGGTCTAGGATTCATAGTATTGGAAGATATGCTTATTAAGCGTAATTTTAAATCATTAACAGCTCATAGTAAAATAGTTCTTATATCATCAGCAATTCTTATATTTGGAGGGACTATTTCTTTGTGGTTGATGGAACACAACAATATTTATACGATTGCTAATCTGTCACCCATTGATCAGTGGATGACTTGTATGTTCCAATCTGTAACAGCGCGAACTGCTGGGTTTAATACTTTGGCTATTGAAAATATGCATGGAAGTTCTTTGCTTTTTTTACTAATTCTAATGCTTATTGGTGCATCACCGACATCGACCGGCGGTGGAGTAAAAACAACTACAGCTGTTGTTGTTTTGATGTCAGTCTGGTCATTGCTGCACGAAAAAAATGACATTGTAATTTTCGAGCGTAAGATTAGCAAAAAAGCAGTAAATAAAGCGTTTGCTATTTTTGTTTTGGCATTATTTTTAGTTTCTTGTGTTACTTTGCTGATATGTGCCATTGATAATATACCGGTTATCCAAGTTTTGTTTGAAGTTGTCTCTGCTTTTGGTACTGTTGGACTTTCTGTCGGTATAACGCGAGATTTATCAGAAGTGAGTAAGTTGCTTTTAGTGTTGACAATGTATGCTGGTCGAGTTGGCGTTATTACTTTTGCAATGCTTCTTTTGCAAAAACCTCGGCCTGACAAGGTTAAGTACCCTGAAGTAAAAGTAATCATCGGATAGGAGCAAAGCAATATGGAGAAGAAAAAGAAACAATACGTTGTATTGGGAATGGGGCGCTTTGGTATAAGCGTTGCACGAACTTTGTATGGTTTAGGACATGATGTTTTGGGCATTGATAAAGATGAAGAGATTGTTCAAAGCTTGAGTAATGAGCTGACTCATATCGTTGCTGCAGATGTGCTTGATGAAGACATATATGGTGCCTTGGGGTTGCGCAATTTTGATGTAGCTGTTGTAGCTGTCAGAGATTTGGAACCTAGTGTAATGTGTACATTAATGCTTAAGGAATGCGGTATACCTTTTATCATAGCCAAAGCTTCAACTTCTCTTCATGGACGTATGCTTGAAAAAATAGGCGCAGATAAAGTTATTTATCCTGAAAGGGATATGGGCATACGTGTTGGACATAACCTTGCTGACAGTAATATCGTAGATTACATAGAACTAGTTGATAATTTGAGTATCATGGAGATAGGCGCTCCTAAATCAATGGTCGGTAAGAGTTTGAGTGAAGTTGAACTCCGCCGCTTGTATAATGTGACAGTTGTTGCCATAAGAAGAGACGGTCAAATATTGGTAAACCCTGATCCGCACGACAAGATAAGAGAGGGAGATATAATGGTTATTTTGGGGACTCGCGACAGTGTAAAAGCATTGGAGACGAAGATGTGAGAAAGAAAATAAGCAGCCTGAATAATCAGCTCATAAAGGAAACTTGTGAGTTAAAGTTAAAAAAATATCGTAACTTCGCAGATGCATTCATTATCGAAGGGGCAAGAAGCGCTGAAGAGATTCTGAACTCAGGGTGGGATGTTTTGCGTGCTTTTGTAGATGTTTCTGTAGATTCAGACAGGGTAAGAAAAGTAGCTGCTAAACTTGAAGCTCTTGGAGTAACAATTTTTGAAGTTGTGCCTGAAGTCATGCAGCGTCTTAGTGATACAGATACACCACAAGGTATTCTGGTGGTTGTTAAGAAGAGAATTTGCGGATTAAATTATTTTAATAATTTAAAAGAGGGGCTGCTTCTTGTGTTAGATGAAGTACGTGACCCTGGCAATTTAGGAACAATTATAAGGACTGCAGATGCTGCTGGAATTGCTGGCATCGTTTTGTTAGAAGGCTGTACGGATGTTTTTGCACCTAAAGCAGTTCGTTCTTCTATGGGTTCACTTTTCCATCTGCCAATCAGGCATGAACAGAACAAAAAAGAATTTATCAGCTGGTGCGGAGAGAATAATTGGGCACTATGGAGTAGTTCGTTAGAAGGCGGACAAAGTATTTATGGTACAGAATTAGCGAGTCGGACTGCTATCGTTATCGGTAATGAAGCTGAAGGCGTAAGCGCTGAACTATTGTCGGCTTCTAAAAAAAGGATCTATATTCCTATGCCTGGTAAAGCTGAATCTTTGAATGCGGCAATTGCTGCAGGTATAATTCTTTTTGAATGTGTCAGACGAAGACTTGTCACTAAATAAACTAATGTGTTATAATCTAATTCGTTAATTAAATAAGATTTTGTCACTATGATGAAGAGAGTATGTCATAAATGCGATACAGAAATTGCGGACAAGGCTGAGAGCTGCATGCTACATTTGGACAGAAGTTCACTTCTGAGTGTTTTGGCTGAAGACGATGTTGTGTAGGCTGAACGTTTGTCGCGTTAAGACTTGTGAGAAATAAATTAGGGTGGTACCGCGGAAACAGAGCTTTCGCCCCTTTAGGGGGGATGGAGGCTTTATTTTTTTTAGGAGGATGACAATGAGAGAAAAACTGCAAGCACTTAAAGAGCAGGCTTTGCGAGATCTGGAAACAGTTACTTCATTGGAAGCACTGAAAAACCTAAAAGTTCAATATTTAGGTAAAAAGGGTTCTTTAACTGAAATTTTGCGCGGCATGGGAGCGCTTTCGGCAGAAGAAAGACCAAAAATCGGGCAGATTGTTAACGAACTTCGCACAGAATTGGAAAGTAAAATTGAAGAATATACTAAAGCATTGGAAGACAAAGCTTTGGCGGCTAAACTGGCTAATGAAAAGGTGGATATTACATTACCAGGCAGGGAACCAAAAATTGGGCATCTGCATCCTATTACGTTAACAATGCGTGAAATAAAAAAGATTTTCATGAGAATGGGCTTTGATGTGAATGAAGGCCCTGAAATTGAAAATGATTATTATAACTTTGAGGCTTTAAACTTACCAAAAGACCATCCTGCGCGTGATATGCAGGATTCCTTCTACATTACGGAAGAATATTTGCTGCGCACGCATACTTCACCAGTACAGGCAAGAACTATGCAAAGCAAGGGTGCTAATGAGCAGGTCAGGATGATTGCACCAGGCCGTGTTTACCGTAGGGACTATGATGCGACTCACTCACCTATGTTCCATCAGGTAGAGGGTCTTGTCATTGATAAGGGTATCAGTCTGGCTGATTTAAAAGGAACGCTGGAATTATTCCTTAAAGAAATGTTTGGCAGTGATGTAAAAGTGCGGTTGCGTCCTAGTTTCTTTCCGTTTACAGAACCATCTGCAGAAGTAGATATTTCCTGCGTAATCTGCGGTGGTAAGGGCTGCCGTGTATGTAAGAACTCCGGTTGGTTGGAAATATTAGGTTCTGGCATGGTTCATCCTAATGTACTAACTATGAGCGGTTATGATCCACAGCAGGTAAGCGGTTTTGCCTTTGGTATGGGCGTTGAACGCATTGCCATGCTTAAATATGGTATTGATGATCTGAGATTATTCTTTGAGAATGATTTACGATTCATACGTCAATTCAAATAAGGAGGATTTGTTATGTTAGCATCTTTAAATTGGTTAAAAGAATATGTGGAAATTACAGATACTCCGGAAGTTTTGGCGGATAAACTGACAAGAGCTGGTACACCTGTAGAAGTTATCACCTATCTTGGCGAAGGACTTAATGGTGTTGTAACAGGCAGAGTTGCTGAAATCGAACATCATCCGGATGCTGATAAACTTTGGGTTTGCAGTATTGATATCGGAACAGGAGAGTTATTGCAAATTCTTACTGGCGCACAAAATGTGACCAAAGGCGCGATTGTGCCGGTTGCTGTTGTTGGTTCGCAATTACCAAGCGGTATGAAATTGAAGAAAGCCAAGATGCGCGGCCTTGATTCATATGGTATGCTCTGTTCTGCTTCTGAACTTGGCTTGGATGCCAAACTTTTGTTACCGGAGCAAAGAGAAGGTATCTTACTGCTCGCCGAAGATACACCGATTGGTGTAGAGATTAAAGAAGTGCTTGGCCTTGATGACGTAGTTTACGATTTTGACCTTACCGCTAACAGAGGCGATTGTTTCAATATGATCGGTCTGGCCAGAGAAGTTGCTGCTGTAACTGGCGCAAACCTAAAAATGCCATCCATGGAAGTAAAAGAGGTTGCAAAAGGCGACGCTAATTCGATGGCGAAAGTAGAAATAAAAGCAACAGATCTTTGTTCACGTTTTGCGGTTCGTGTTTTGAAAAACATTAAAATTAAAGAATCACCAATCTGGATGCAAAGGCGGCTGCGTGCCTGCGGCGTTCGTCCTATCAGTAATGTTGTTGACGTAACTAATTACGTTATGCTTGAACTTGGACAGCCGATGCATGCCTATGACTATGACAAAGTAGGCGGTCACAAATTAATAGTCAGACGAGCTGAGAACGATGAGAAACTTGTTACTCTCGATGAACAAGAGAGAATATTGAATGATAATATGATCGTTATTGGTGATGAGATACACGCAGTCGGTTTGGGCGGTGTAATGGGCGGGCTTGAAACAGAAGTTACCGATAAGACAGTGAACGTTATGCTGGAAGCAGCAACTTTTGACGGCGTTAGCATCAGAAGGACCAGCCGTGCGCTTGGTTTGCGCAGTGAAGCATCTAGCCGCTTCGAACGCGGTGTCGATACTGTACTTACTTGGAATGCCTTGAATCGTGCTGCTAGTCTTCTGGAAGGCATGGATGCTTGCGAGACTGTTCCAGGTATTGTTGATGCTTATCCTGTACCTTATGTTCCTGCGGTAATCAAGGTGCGTCCGGAAGCTATAAATTCGAGAATTGGTATTGCCATTACTAGCGAAGAAATGGTGGCAACTTTGGAAAAACTGCAGTTCGATGTGCAGGAAGAAGGCACAGAGCTAGTTGTAACGGCTCCTACCTGGCGTCCGGATGTTACTTGCGATGCGGATATCAGCGAGGAAATTTCCCGCATCCATGGATTGGATAATATTGAATCGCATTTGCCTTGCCTAGATGTTACAAAAGGCGGACAAAACATTATTTATGATGTGCAGGATTCGATAAAAGATTATATGGTGGCAGTGGGTATGAACGAAGTAATCAACTATAGCTTTATTCATCCATCAGCTTTTGATAAGCTGGGTCTCGCTGCCGATGATACAAAACGCAATGTAATTGATATTATGAATCCTATTACTGATGACTTTAAAGTAATGCGCACCACACTTGTTCCTGGTATGTTAGCAAATGTTGCTTACAATGTTGCGCGTCAAAACACCAAGGTGGCAACTTTTGAGGTAGGTCGTGTTTATATTGCTGATAAACTGCCGCTTAACGGTTTCCCAACAGAAAAGCCAATGCTTTGCATGGCTTTATGTGGCAAAAGAAACGAATTGAATTGGAACGAAGGGCGCGAAGACGTTGATTTTTATGATATAAAAGGTATAGTTGAAGGTCTATTGAATAGTTTGCAGATGCAAGACTGGAAATTTGCGGTTGGAGCGGTTCCATATTTGCATCCTGGCAAAAGCTGCACTATTGAATATAATGGTAACGTTATAGGGTGTTTTGGTGAAGTTCATCCGTCAGTTCAAAATGCTTATGACTTGCCGCAGGCGGCTTATTTATTTGAATTAGAGATTGAACCATTAGTTGCGGCGGCAACAAATATTCCTCAATATAAACATTTGCCCAAGTTTCCTGGTACTTCCCGCGATATTGCAGTAGTAGTCCCAACAGAAATTGCTATGAATGAATTGGTAGAAGTCATTAAAGCCAATGCAGGAAAGTTGCTGCAAACTGTAAAAGTATTTGATGTATATACAGGTAAACAAGTAGCAAGTGGTTACAAAAGTATGGCTTTCAATTTAACATTCCAAGCTAATGACAGAACATTGACTGATGACGAAATTGACTTAGTTATCAAGAAAGTAGTATCAGTAGTAAGTGAAACGTTTAGTGCTAAATTGAGAGAATAGAATAAGTAACAAAAATACCATAGGATAAATTTTAATGCCTGTGGTATTTTTGTGGAAATTTTTAATAATCCCAGTTGATACATAAAGAAATATTTTCTATTCTGCAGAACAAAATTAATTACAGCGCTATGTAACATAGTGTAAGCCATGTTATAATTACACAAAGTATACAGAATATAATGAAGTTGGGTGGGAGCTTTCTTGCGTATAGTTGTAGTCGGTGCGGGAAAATTAGGATATAGTGTTGCTCAATTGTTAGCCAATGATCAGTATGATGTTGTCGTTATTGAACAAGATGAAAAGCGGCGCGAGGTTGTTAAAAACAATTTAGATGTACTAACAGTCGGTGCTAATGGTGCAAGTCCTATGACCATGGCTGAGACCTTTGTTAAAGATGCTGATATGCTCCTTGCATCTACTGATAGTGACGAAGCCAATATGGTAATTTGTATGTTGGCGAAACAAAATGGCGTCAAGCATACTGTTGCACGTATACGTAATACTGATTATACACAGTTGTCAGACGATTTTTTGAAAGATAACATGAAAATCGATATGATTTTGAATCCTGAACAAATTACAGCTAAAGAAATAAATCGAATTCTAATGACGCCTGCTGCTTTAAATGTCGAAGATTTTGCTGATGGCAGGGTTCGAATGTTTGAGGTGAAAATGAGAAGCACATCTAAAATGATAGATGTGCCTTTAAGTGATTTGGATATACCGAAGCAGATACTAGTCGCTATGATTTTCAGGAACAATCGTATGATTATTCCTCATGGTGATGATGTGATGAAGGATAATGACAACGTATTTTTTGTTGGGAGAAAAGATGTAATTAATGAATTCGAAGGACGTTTTGCAACTACGCATTCCAAAGCTGAAAGAGTTATCATTATCGGCGCAGGGCGTACAGGCAGATTCTTGGCTCCCTTGCTTGAACAGCAAGGTTTATTTGTTAAGATTATTGACAAGAATAGAGAGCGCTGCCAAATGGTGGCACAAAAGCTTAAGAATGGTATTGCACTCAATGGTGATGGAACGGACATTGATTTATTAGTTGAAGAAGGAATAGCAGAAACTGATGTTGTTGTTTGTGTTACAGAGGATGACAAGTTAAATTTGTTGCTGGCACTGCTGGCAAAACATCTTGGTGCAGAGAAAACTATCGTAAGAGTTGCTCGTAATGAATATGTTGAGTTGATGGAAAAAGTCGGCGTCGATATCGTACTTTCTTCCAGACTCTTAAGTTCTGGTGAAGTTCTTCGGTTTATCAGACGCGGCGGCGTTGTTTCTGTATCGCTATTGGAAGGGGCAAAAGCAGAAGCAATAGAACTAATAGTACCAAAGACTTCAAGAATTGCCGGTAAAACGTTGCGCGAAGCTAAGCTGCCGAAAGAGTGTTTGATTTGCACTGTGGTGCATAAAGAAGAAGTCTTTGTTCCTAATGGTGACACAATCCTTTATCCTGGAGATGCAATTATTATCTTTGTAAAAGCTGGCAGTGTAAAGAATGTTATGCCCGCTTTTGAAGGTAAGGAGTAAAAGATGAATGTCAGGCTCGTGATGTTTATTTTGGGAAAGGTTTCCATTGTTTTTGGATTAAGTTTATTGATTCCTGTTATTGCGGCTGTTTGCTTTAATGAAACGCAAACAGTTGAGTTTCTGTTGCCTATTATAATTTCATTACTTCTTGGCGGATTTATGTCCAGAATGAAGGCAGAGTATAAAGGGCATCTTTCACTGAGAGAGGGCCTTGCGTTAGTTGGATTTAGCTGGTTGTTGGTGTGCTTTTTGGGTGCACTGCCATATTTATTTTTTGGATTTGATTTTATTTCATCATTGTTTGAAAGTATTTCCGGTTTTACAACAACAGGGGCAACCAGTATAAATGATTTGAATGCTATTCCGAACAGTCTTATTTTATGGCGTGCTTTGACACAATGGCTTGGTGGCCTGGGGATAATCTTGATTTTTATTACTTTGGTACCACAAGTCGGCAGCAGCGGTGAACGCCTTTTCACAGCGGAATTACACGGTGAATCAACTGAAAGAATAATGCCAAGAATAAAAACAACAGTTTATGCTATCAGCATTGCGTATATTGCGGCTACATCTGTATTGGTGCTGATTTTATGCATGCTGAAGATGACATTTTTTGAAGCAATAAATTACGCCATGACTACGGTCTCGACAGGCGGGTTTTTAATGCATAATGAAGGTCTTGGGCATTTTAACAGTAGATATGTCGAAGTCGTTATATTGTTGTTCATGTTTTTCTCAGGTGGAAATTATGTTTTATATTACAAGGCATACAAAGAAGGCATCAAAAAACTTTGGCAGGATACCGAATTGATAGCGTATCTTAGCGTAATGTTATTTTTCACTTTTGCGATAACACTAAACCTTTTTTATAGTAATGTTTACGTATTATCACAAAGTATTTACTATTCGCTGTTTCAATCTATATCAACGATTACAACAACAGGATATTTTCTTCAGAACTATAATGAATGGCCTGAGTTTAGCAGATTCTGTATATTGTTAATGATGTTTATAGGAGGTTGTGCTGGTTCTACTGCTGGTGGAATAAAAGTTGCCCGATTGCTTATTCTCTTTAAGCTAAGCTGGGCAGAACTGAAAAGGGCATTGCATCCGCGTATGGTTATAGATATTAAATTATCAGGAAACCATATTGCTCCCAATATGATTATTAGTATCAGCCGTTTTTTCTTTTTTTATATTGCAATTTTTATTTTTGCCACGTTGTTTCTATCATTGACTGACAAACTTGGTATGCTTGACTCTATTGGCATTGCTGCTGCCAGCATGGCTAATATAGGGCCTGCATTTGACATGGTAGCACCATTTTCTACTTATGCTGATGTTTCAGCAGCAACAAAATTAATTTCATCTGTATTAATGCTTTTGGGAAGACTAGAGATTTTTTCTTTGTTGATTTTTTTAAATCCTGAATTCTGGCGTGGCACAAAAAACTGGTAGCGGTAAACAGGATTTTTGGGGGAAAATTATGAATTATCGATTACTGTCATTTTTTTTGGGAAAGCTTTGCAATATATGTGCAATTTCATTTTGTTTGCCGCTCTTGTTAAGCATTTTTCTCAGTGAAGACTGCGTTTATGCTTTTTTGCAAGCGATAGTAACAAGTATATGTATAGGATTTGTTTTTGTAAAATTTGGTAATTCTGAAGACGCAGGAATTACATATAGGGAAGGCGTTGCAATTGCTGGTTTTGGCTGGATAGTAATTACTTTTTTAGGTTCTCTACCATATGTATTTACTGGTATCTTAGATCCTGTTTCTGCCTTTTTTGAGAGTGTTTCCGGCTTCACAACGACTGGTGCTACCGCAATTGCTCAAATTGAAGGGCTTCCCCGCAGCTTACTTTTGTGGCGAAGCCTTACTCACTGGATTGGCGGCATTGGTATAATTGTAGTATTTATTGCCCTTTTACCACAGGTTGCCAGTGGCGCTGTCCATATGTTCAATGCGGAAGTTACTGGACCGTCGTCTGAAAGAGTTCTGCCAAGGATAAAAACAACAGCGATTGCTTTGTGCAAAGTGTATCTGTTTTTTACCGTCATTGAAATGGTAATGTTATATTTTGCTGGTATGAACTTATTTGATGCAGTTAATCATTCATTTTCAACCATTGCTACAGGTGGTTTTTCGACCTATGATACAAGTGTTACACATTTCGAAAGTCCTGTAATTGAAGGAATTATTGCTTTTTTCATGATAATAGCTGGAGGAAATTTTGCTTTATATTATTTGGTAGGAGAAAAAGGACCACGTGTACTTTGGCAGGATACTGAATTCAAAGTATACATAGCTATAATATTAATTGTTACTGCTGCGATTAGTCTGAATTTATATGTAGACGGCTATTTTAATGGCGTAGATTCTTTCAGATACTCAGTCTTTCAAGTTGCGTCAATTATTAGCACAACGGGTTTTGTCAGCAATGACTTTGACATTTGGCCACCATTTAGCAAACTTTGTTTGGTGCTGTTGATGTTTATTGGTGGTTGTGCCGGTTCGACTGCAGGTGCAATTAAAGTTTCCCGTATAGTCATACTTACAAAAATGGCTTTCGCACATTTGAAAAGAACGATGCATCCTTCTATGGTTGTTGATATATCGATGAGCGGGAAGACTGTTCCGCCTCCGATAGTGGCAGGGATTGTGCGCTTTTTTTTCTTATACATCGTTCTATTTGCTTTTCTTACTTTCTTAATTGCAATGACAGGACTTAGCGTTATTGATTCTATTGGCATTATTGCTGCCACCATCAGCAGCGTCGGACCTGCACTGGGTGTGGCCGGTGCAACTTGCACTTATGCTGATATAAACTCTTTTGGCAAGATTGTTATTTCAATTGCTATGTTATTGGGCAGGTTGGAATTGTTTACCTTGCTTGTTTTATTCAGACCGGAATTTTGGAGATCAACAAGAAATTGGTAGTAAAAAGCCTTTTCATTGACTTTATTTTATATTATAATTAACGAATAATAATTTTTGAAAGAGGGGCAAAAAATGGCACTCAAAAGATATTCTTTTGGCTATGGTCACGGAACGCAAGAAATCGATTTACCTGAAGAAAAAGTTTTACAAGTTATTAATGGCAATCCTTCAACAAAAATTGATGATGTGAAGGCCGCAACTCTTGAAGCAATACGCAATCCTATTGGCACTGAGCCATTACAGCAAATCATGGAAAAAGGCGACAAAGTTGCTATTGTTGTCAGTGATATTACCCGCAGCTGGATCAGAACAAATGAATTTTTGCCAGTTATAGTTGATGAATTGAATATTGCTGGCGTACCAGATGAGGATATTTTTATTGTAATAGCACAAGGTACTCATCGAGCTCATACACACGAAGAGGATGTTGCTGTATGCAGTCAGGAAGTTGTAGATAGAATTAAAATATACCAACATTTTTCAACAGATGAAGACAATCTTGTTTATCTTGGTGATACAAAACGCGGTACTCCTGCTTATGTAGATAAGAGAGTAATGGATGCTGATAAAGTTATTTTGACAGGTGGTATCACCGTTCACTTGATGGCTGGCTTCGGGGGAGGACGCAAGAGCATTATGCCTGGCGTTTCAGGTGATGTTACGATTCAAAAGAACCATTCGCTTGCTCTGGCAGATGAAGTTGGTGCAGGTGCGAGTCTTAAGTGCGCTAGCACAAAATTAGAAGATAATCCTTTGCATGAAGATATGTGCGAAGTTGCAGAAATGGTTAATCCATGTTTCCTTGTCAACTCTGTTATGAATGCCGAAGGTGAATTTTCCCGCATTGTAGCAGGTCACTGGTATGATGCCTGGTTGGAAGGCACTAAGGACGTTATGAAGATTCAGGGCGTAGCTATCAAAGAACAAGCAGACGTTGTTATTGCAAGTCCTGGCGGATTTCCAAAAGATATAAATATGTATCAAGGCAGTAAGACTTATGATACTGCTGGCATGGCAATGAAACCAGGTGGAATCATGATTGCTATGCTCGAATGCCCTGATGTTAAAGAACCACCAGCTTTTATTGATTCTTTCCGTTTCGATGATATGCTCGAATTTGAAAAAGCTTGCCGCGCAGCCTTTACAATTCCATTCTTTATCGCTTTCACCGTTGCGCTCTTAGCACATAACAATACAGTATATCTTGTTACCAAAAAAGAGAATTTTGACATAGTACGCAAAACTGGCCAGATTCCAGTAGAAAGCTTGGAAGAGGCTTGGAAATTGGCGCAAGTAGAGTTAGCTAAGCAGGGTAAAACCGATTATACAATTAATATAATGCCGCATGCTGCTAATACAGTACCGATGATTAACAAATAAATAAAAATAAACCCGATTTTATTCGTTAAAGAATAAAATCGGGTTTTTCTTATTTTTAAAGTAGAGAATTAAAGACGATTACTTGAATTAAGAACATCGCGCATTTTATGGGTAACCATGTCCTGAATAGCTTGACGTGCAGGTTTCAAGTATTGGCGAGGATCGAAATCACCAGGGTTGTTAGCAAGATATTTGCGGATAGATGCTGTCATTGCAAGACGTAAATCCGTGTCAATATTTATTTTGCATACACCGAATTTGCCTGCTTGGAGAAGCATATCTTCAGGAACACCCTGAGCTCCTTCAATTTTGCCGCCATATTCGTTGCACAAGGATACGAACTCAGGCAAAACGGTGGAAGCACCATGTAAAACCAACGGGAAATTAGGCAGAAGATTACTGATTTTTTCCAAACGTGCAAAATCAAGTTCAGGTTTACCTTTGAATTTGTAAGCGCCATGGCTGGTGCCAATAGCGATTGCCAAAGAGTCGACACCCGTACGTTCAACAAATTCAACAGCCTGGTCAGGATCAGTATAGGTTGCATCTTTGGCAGCAACTTTAACAGCATCTTCAACACCGGCCAATTTGCCAAGTTCAGCCTCAACGACGACACCTTTGTTATGACCGTAATCAACGACACGTTTTGTTAGTTCGATGTTTTCTTCAAAAGAATGTTTGGAACCGTCAATCATTACTGATGTAAAGCCACCATCAACACAAGCCTTGCAGATTTCGAAGTCTTCGCCGTGATCAAGATGCAGACAGATAGGAAGACCTGTATCTTCAACTGCAGCTTCAACAAGTTTCATGAGATAAACATGTTTAGCATATTTGCGTGCTCCTGCAGAGACCTGCAGAATCAATGGTGATTGTTCAGCTTTGGCGGCGTCCACAATTCCTTGGATAATTTCCATATTATTGACATTGAATGCGCCAACGGCATACTTGCCTTCATAAGCTTTTTTGAACATTTCTGTAGATGTTACTAATGGCATAAAATGACCTCCCCAAGTATTTTGTTTATCCTAATTATAGCACACCAATACTGTAAAAAAGTATGCTATTTTTGTCTGTGTGTACTAATAATTTTTAAAAGGTCAGCTGGCAAAGGTGAGGACACCTTAATCATTTTACCGGTTACCGGGTGTTGAAACTCTAAACGCCAGCAATGCAAAGCATGTCTTGCCTGTGGACCTGGTGCTCCGTACAGGTTGTCGCCAATTAGCGGACAGCCTATATAGGCGGAATGTACTCTGATTTGGTGCGTCCTGCCTGTGAAAAGAATAAACTGTGTGAGACTGAGTTCAGGCGAATATTGCACGAGTAATTTGTAGTCGGTTCGTGCAAATTTGCCGTTCTGATTATCAACCATTCTTTCGATGATACTGTCAGGTTTGCGGGCAATCGGAGCCTCAATGGTTCCACGTTTTTTCGGCAGAGTGCCTTTTAGCAGAGCCAGATATTCTTTATGAATAGCGCCGGAGGAAAGCTGGTGCTGTATAAAAGGTTTTTTGGCAAAGATGACCAGACCAGAAGTATTGCGGTCCAGACGGAAAATAGGATGAATACCGGCTGCAATACTATTTTTAGCATAATAACCGGCAAGATAGTTAGACAAAGTAAGTGATGCAGATTTTACTGTTGGATGAACTAGCATATCAGCAGGCTTATCAACTATAATAAGGTCCGAATCCTCATAAATGATTTTTAAAGGGCCTTCCTCAGGCATAACTGAAGAAATCTGAACCGGCGCGGAAAAGCAAACGATATCACCTGGCTTTAACTGCTGGTTTATCGAGGCAGTAATACCATTGACTAAGATAGTACCTTCATTTTTAATTCTGCGCCAATTAGTAAGCGAAATGCCTTTTTGCGCAAGAAAATTGCGTATACTGCAAGGCTTAGCATCTTTACCGAGAGTAAAGGTATCCATATTAGTGTTTAACCGTCGGTGTGTCGACAACTTCGATGTTGTCCAAGTGGTTCTTAACCTGACATCTTATTATTGAAAGGTATTCCTTATATAGTTCTTTTTGTTCTACCTGTTCTTCTGCTGAAAGACCAACAGTTCTTTTCTTTTTGGCTAATATATTAATGCGTGCAATAAGTTCAGAAATCTCCATAATATCTCCTTTCTTTCACCATAAGGATTATAACAAATAGATTTTATTTCGACAATGGTGGTGAAGACAATAACGCACATTTAATGAAAATGAAACTTTGGTTGACGAAATATAAAACATATGATAACCTAAACAAGTAATTTAAGAGTATCGGTATGGTGCCTTTAGAGGCTTAATAGGGAAGCCGGTTGAATTCCGGCGCGGTCCCGCCACTGTGTGAATGCGTTGGCATTCGAGCCAGACAACTGCCAACCGAATCGACCTAAGTACCTGCGAGAGATGGGGAGGTCTGGACAAAGCACTTCATAGTGTGGACTTTCTGCTTTTCTTGCCTTCAGTTTGAGAACTGAAGGCTTTTGCTTTTATATGCTACAATCAGGGAGTTGTTTTAAATGAAAAAAATTATCATGGTTTTATTACTATTGTTGCAGATGATAACTATAAGCGGCTGTGGAAGCCAAAATACAAAAGAAACAATCGTAGACAGCAATACATTTTTGACAATCACCGATGATGCTGGTCGTAAGGTTATTTTGAAGAATAAGCCTGAAAAAGTCGTCAGTTTGTCTCCTTCTTTCTTGGGTATGATTGATGCGGTTGGCGGGAAGGTTATCGGCAGGGCAAGCTCAAAGGTGGGTATCATACCGGAGAGCATGAAAGATGCTCAAGAGGTAGGTTTTACCTATAATATTGACGTAGAGAGAGTAGTTGCTTTGAAACCTGATTGTGTATTGGCTCTTAAGGGGCAGCATGATAAATTTATTTCTTTATTGGAATCAAATAACATACCGGTTATTGAGATTGATGTAAGAACTTATAAAGAGGTTCGGAATGCCTTAAAGCTGATCGGCAAAATTTATGGAGCTGAGCAAAATGGTCAACAGGCAGCAGAAAAGCTTGATAATGAAATTAGCAAGATAAGAGAAAAGATCCCTAAAGACGAAAAGAAAATAGTAATTTTGCATGCGAGTGCCAAAAATGTGACCGTGGAGCTTGATGGTACTATTGCTGGTTCCGCGGCCAAGTTGTTAGGATTTAAGAACGTCGCGGCAGGAAGCACTCCTTTAAGTGGTGATCCAGATAAAACACCGTATAGTTTGGAAGAATTAGTGAAAAACGATCCAGAACTTATCTTCATTACATCTATGGGTACTGATGCAGCAATTGAGAATCGCCTGCGGTCAGATGTTCAAAGTAATCCTGCCTGGAATTCTTTGAAGGCTGTACGTGAGAACAGGATTATCTTTTTGCCGGAACAGTTATTTTTGATTAATCCGGGTTTGCAGTATCCAAAAGCGGTAGAATATATGGCGAAAAGTGTTTATCCTGAGGTTTTTTCTAATGCAAAATAACGAAAATGATGTGACTCATACAATTGAAAAAATTGGTATTTCAAGGACTGCCTGGCGTTTTTTTGTTTTAGCTTTATTTGCGCTATTGGCAATCGCAGGCTTGTTTTTGAGTTTGACTAAGGGCTCGTTGGATATTAAGGTCGAGCAAATTATTGGAATATTGCAAAGTCCGCAAATGGATGCAAAGAGCCAAATTATCTGGAATATAAGGCTTCCGCGTACTATTGTAGGTGCTTTTGTTGGCATTAATTTGGCAATTTCCGGCGCTATTTTGCAGGCAATAATGCGTAATCCACTGGCAGATCCGCATATCATAGGTATTTCTTCAGGTGCGGGGTTGGCCGGTGTTGCTGTCATGATATTATTCCCACATCTTGATTATTTAATTACGCCTATAGCCTTTTTAGGTGCAATGGCAGCCGCTGTTTGTATATATATCTTAGCGTGGAAAAATGGCATTAAGCCTGTCAGAATTATTTTGGCAGGTGTAGCTGTTTCGGCTTTTTTGGGTGCTGGCATTTCAGGACTAATGATTTTTTATAGTGATAGGGTTCACGGAGCATTGATGTGGATGGTTGGCGGTCTGGCGGCGAGAAGCTGGCCACATGTTGGGATTATTCTGCCATACGCAATTGTTGGTTTAATCCTGGCTTTAGTCTGCGCTAATTATTTAAACATCCTGCAGTTAGGTGATGAAATGGCTAGAGGCTTGGGCGTGAATGTTGAAGTTGTGCGTATTGCTATGACGGCTATTGCGGCACTTTTAGCTGCCAGCGCTGTAAGTGTTGCTGGTTTGCTTGGTTTTGTAGGCTTGATTGTGCCTCATGCTGCTAGGCTGTTAATTGGTTCTGATTATAGATTTTTGTTGCCGGCTTCAGCTCTTTTAGGCATAGGTGTCGTTACTCTTAGTGATACATTGGCGCGGACCATGTTTTCACCTGTAGAACTACCAGTGGGCATAATTATGGCTGCACTTGGCGCACCATTTTTTCTATTCCTCTTAAGGAGGGAAATTTGATGGGAGTAATAAATGCAAATAATATTACTGTAGAATTATCCAATAAAATTATTTTAAAAGGTATAAATTTAGAAATACCTGTAGGTAAGGTTACAGCCATTATCGGCCCTAATGGCTGCGGTAAAAGCACAACATTAAAGGCTTTGGCCAGAATTATTCCCTGTGCGAGCGGAAAAATAACTTACGATGGTAAAGATATAAAAACTTTCAGCCATAAAGAATTTGCCAAGCGTTTGGCAATATTGACGCAGTCGCCCCAATCACCAGCTGATTTAACAGTTAAAGACTTGGTGGAACTAGGACGGTTTCCGCACAGAAGTTGGTGGAAAAGAAATGCACAAGAAGACGAGCAGTGTGTAGAATGGGCTTTAAAGCAGGCAAGTATGCGGCATATGCGTAACAGGCTTTTAAGCACGTTATCAGGCGGAGAAAGACAAAGAGCCTGGATTGCGATGGCTTTGGCACAAAAGCCGCAAGTATTACTGCTAGATGAGCCAACTACATATCTGGATATTTCACATCAGTTGGAGGTAATGAAGCTTTTAAGCAGACTTAATAAAGAGCTTGGATTGACCGTAGTTATGGTATTGCACGACATTAACCATGCTTTGCAGTATTCTGATTATATAGCTGTCATGAAGAAAGGTGAAATGGTTGCAGCAGGAGAGCCTCGTGCGACTATTAGTTCCGACCTTTTGCGCGAAGTTTTCCGTGTGAAAGTAGATACTTTTGTCGGCAGCAATGGGTTACCAGCCTTATTGCCGGTTGATTTAATTTACGAAAAAAATTAAAGTATTAATAATGCTCAGTCTATAACGCTCTGGTTGACTAAGAATATCGCATATGTTATTCTTAACGGGTAATTTGAAACTTGCTTCGCTATATTATTGTCTGGTACCTGCGAGAGATGGTAAGGTCTGGGTGGCGGCATTTTTGCTGGGTATTATACTCTTTTTACCTTCAGTAGCGATACTGGAGGTATTTTTGTATATTTATTGTTTGATTCCTATTACGTGAAACACAGGAGGAAAAATGATAGTTAAAAAGGATTATAGTAAGATTGTTATTTTGGTATTGGCAGTCTTACTTTTTTTTGTTGCATTTGCTTCGCTATTTTTTGGCCAAATTGAAATTCCTATTAAAAAAACTTTTTCGGTTATTGGCTATCAACTGGGATTGCCTTTTTTTGACAAAAGTGATTTTACGCAGGAGCAATTGGCCGTCATTTGGTATATAAGAATGCCGCGTATGCTGGTTGGAATGCTAGTAGGTGCTGCTTTGGGAATAGCAGGCGGTGTTATGCAGGGAATTTTTGGCAATCCGCTCGCTGATCCTGGCATTATTGGGGTATCCAGTGGTGCTGCGACTGGTGCAGTCTTTTCCATAGCTTTGGGCTTGACTGCTGAAAGCATGTTTGTCATGCCTGCATTTGCCTTTATTGGAGCGGTATGCGCGGTGGCTTTTACTGTCTTTTTATCAATGCGGCATGGAAAAATCCCAGTGATGACATTATTACTTGCGGGCGTTGCCGTCAGCATGCTTTTGGGAGCCATCACGTCTGGTTTATTAACTTTTATGAATGAGCAGAAACTCCAGCAGTATTTATTCTGGATGGTCGGTGGCTTGGATTCACGCCGCTGGGAACATGTTTATATGGCATTAGGTCCTGTTGTGGTAGGAACAATATTATTACTATTTTTAGCAAGGCATTTAAACATCTTGGTTTTGGGTGATACAGAAGCCAAGGCAGTTGGCATGCCGGTTATGTTTTATAGAATGACTTTGCTGTTTATAGCAGCAATGACAACAGCAGCCTCGGTATGTGTCAGCGGTAACATCGGCTTTGTTGGCCTCATTGTTCCGCATATGATGCGTATGCTGGTAGGCCCTGATCATAGGCTATTATTGCCTGCAAGCGCTATCGTAGGTGCCATCTTTTTACTGTTCTGTGATTCGTTGGGAAGAATTATTATTCCACCTGCTGAGATTAGGGTTGGTATTATGACTGCTTTGATTGGTACACCTTATTTCTTATATCTTTTGAGGAGAATGCAAAAACAAGATTTTTAGCGGAGGATTTACCCGTGAAACAGCTTTTTAATTATTGCTATATCCCAGGATATAATGATGAAAGTTTGACAACAAAAGACGCCATGCAAACCTACTTGAATAGTTTGAGCTTAGACGGCATTGAGTTATTTCATTATAAGAAAGATTTGGATGTCGTTTCAGTGCCAGTTTTTCCAACTGTGGGGGTGCATCTAAAATATTGGCCATACTGGCTTGATTTTTGGCAAGGCAATAAGCAATGTTTAAAAAAGCAATTTGCTAACGTGGAAGATTTAAAAACATATTTTTTCGGAGCTGCCAATAAAGACGAATGGATAAATGCCATTAAAGAAAACATAAAAAGAGCAGTGGAAGCTAATCCTGAATATTTAGTCTGGCATGTGAGTGAAGCTGATACTGAAAATATCTTTACTTTTTCCTTTAATCATACAGATGAGGAGGTTATAACCGCTACAGCGGAAGTATTTAATGCTGTCAGTGATATTATTCCTCAAAATGTTATGGTATTATTTGAAAACTTATGGTGGCCGGGGTTAAAGCTTACGAACAAAAAAATTGTTGACACTTTTTTTGCTATGCTAAAACGTGATAATGTTGGCATCATGCTCGACACAGGGCACCTGATGAACACAAATCAGGATTTGAATAATGAAGAAGAAGCGGCAGACTACTTATGCAAAACAATAGAAAACTTAGGATCAGCTAAAGAACTTATTTATGGCGTTCATCTGAGTTCTTCTATTTCAGGGGAATATGTCGGTAGTTTTGAACGCAGCGTCCCTGAAAGTCTTAATCCTGAAAAAATAATGCAGCATATATCTCAAATAGACAGGCATCAAGCCTGGACAAGTTCGAAAATAAAGAATTTATTTCATATCGTTGAACCACGTTATGTAGTTCATGAGCTTTACTATAATGATCTTCAGGATTTAGCAAAGTTAGTTAAAAAGCAGCAGTCAGCAATGGGAATTTACTAGAGCCTGAAGCTGGATTTTTTCTACTTAAAATTGAATAAAAAATGAGATTATGTTTTTAGCAATCAACTATTATATATTGTTGATTGCTTTTTGTATATTTATTGACAATATACTGCCTTTTTGCTACAATCTAATAGCTTTAGATTATAGTAATAATTAATTGAATATAGTTGGACAATCGGTGCCTTTATAGGCTTAATAGGGAAGTTCGGTGTGAATCCGACACGGTCCCGCCGCTGTAATAGGGAGTGAATCCAATATTTGCCACTGGCTAGTCTGGGAAGGCTTGGATCTACGATGAACTTGAGTCAGAAGAACTGCCGAATTGTTTTTTGCCAAATTGACCTACGAGAGATAGGAAGGTAATCAGAAACATATCTTTATTTAGCTTGAAGATATAGCTAAATGAGATGTTTTTATTAAAAATAACCTTTCTTGTCAATCAGGGAAGGTTTTTTGTTTTATTTTGTATTTGATTTAATGGAGGAGAAAGTATGAAAAAGTATGTATCCAAGAAAAAAACCGTTATGTTAACATTGGCATGTACAGCCGCTATAGGGGGAAGCAGCATTTTTGGTTCAACGGCTCATGCTGAAGAAATGCAGGCTTTTTCTTTGGACACAATGGTAGTCACAGCTAGCAGAGTTGAAACAAGCAGAGCAGATACACCGGCTAATATTACGGTTATCAGCCAGGAAAAACTGGAAGAGTCTAATTACGCTGATGCTGCCGAAGCTTTGGCCGATCTACCGGGGGTAAATATTCTAAGCTCTGGCGCCAAAGGTTCTAATATGGGGCAAGATGTTATTATGCTTAATGGGGATAAAAGGGTGCTTGTCTTAATTGACGGCAGACGTGTGGATATTGCTTCCAGCGGCACTTACAGCGCGGATTGGCTGCCACCGGTAAATGCTATTGAAAAAATAGAAGTGCTAAAAGGAGCCGGTTCTGCTCTTTATGGAACAGATGCAGTTGGCGGCGTTATCAATATCATTACCAAAAAAGGTTCAAAAGTTGGAGACAAGGTTACTGTTAAAGCTGCAACCGGCTCCTGGGATACGGAACAGTATGGCGTTACGGCAAGCGGCAGTAATGATGGCGTAGGGATTTTTGTCAGCGCTAACAAGGAGAAACGTGGCAATTATTCTTACAAGAATAATAAAACCGGTAATGTTCAGGAAATGAATAATTCTGGTTATGATGATACCGGCGCAACAATTAAATTGGATAAGACCATTGGAGATAATGACAGAATTACCTTACAGGCAGAGCATTTATTGAATGAAGGCGGAGCACCTTTTTCCGGCAGGCTTAGTGATGCATACCAAAGGTTAAACAATAATGTTTCTTTGCGCTATGATTGGAACGAAAATAAAGATAATTCGGGTTTTGCACAAATTTACAAAAACTATCATCACTCATATTTCTATAGTACGAAGTATCCTTCTGATTTTACTGAAAACAAACATGGGGTAGAAGTACAACAGAACTGGAAGTTAGACGAAAAAAACAGTCTTACAGGCGGTATTGAGTATTATAAAGCTGATGTCGATAATATATCACTCTATACAGGAAGTTATGCCTACAATAAAAGCATTGATAATAAAGCC
>JBFWIF010000024.1:0-27481 GCA_050256135.1 Acidaminococcaceae bacterium
CAAAACGCTGTATCGGTGCTTTTGACCCCTGAGCCTCTTCCACAATACGCACAATTTGGGCAAGCGCGGTGTCTTTACCAACCTTTGTCGCTGTAAATTTAAAGGCCCCAAATTTATTGATTGTAGCACCAACTACGCTATCACCGACATTTTTGTCTACCGGCAGACTCTCGCCCGTCAGCATCGACTCGTCAATTGTCGAAGTGCCTTCGACGATGATACCGTCAACCGGTACTTTTTCCCCGGGTCTTACAACGAGAATATCACCTACCACAACTTCTTCAATCGGAATATCCAATTCCTGGCTTTCACGCACCACACGGGCTGTTTTGGCCTGCAGGCCCATCAGCGATTTGATGGCAGCCGAAGTTTGTCCTTTAGCTCTGGCTTCCAGCAGCTTGCCCAGGATAATCAGGGTAATCAGCACGGCCGATGTCTCAAAATAGAGATCCTGACTCCCCGTAAACATATTGGCCAAACTAAAGAAATAGGCGGAGGACGTCCCTAACGCAACCAGAACATCCATATTGGCACTGCCATTTCTTAACGCGTTATAAGCACCGCGATAAAAAGGCCAGCCAACAATAAACTGCACGGGCGTTGCCAAGACTAGCTGCACCAGCGGCTGCATGAAAAAGCTGCTGAAACTATGAAATACGCCAAAAGAATGGCCAATCATCGCCAGCAATAGCGGGAAGGATAAAACAGCGGAAAGGAGAAAACGCTTCTTCTGATTGCTGATTTCCGCTTCACGCAGATCTTTTTCCCTATCTGCCCCTTGGGCATCTTCCATATTATGTGCTTCATAGCCCAATTGCCTGACCTTGGCCTGCATCTCCGTAATTGTAAGCTCGCTGCTGTTATACTCCACAACGGCTTTTTCTGTTGCCAGATTAACGTTTGCCGCATACACACCAGGCAATTTCTGCAAACCTTTTTCAATTCGTGCAGCACAGGCGGCGCAGGTCATGCCGGTAATCGCAAACTCGACTTTATCCTTCACAACTGCATAGCCTAAATCATGTATTTTTTCGGCCATAACCTCAGGATTGGTCTGTGCCGGATCATAGGTGACCACGGCTTTTTCTGAAGCAAGGTTAACAGCGGCTTTTTCAACGCCAGCCAACTTGGACAACCCTTTCTCAATACGTGCAGAGCACGCTGCACAAGTCATACCCGAAATTTTCAATTGCACCGTACGTGATGTCGTTTTTTTATTTTCCGTCACAGAAATCACTTCCTTTTTCCCAACAACTTGCTGTCAAATTCCCTAAGCCAATTAAATCCCTAAAACATATCACTTCGTAAAATGTTTCAATACCTGCATTAGTTCATCAATGCTTTCCTCGCCGTGGTCTTCCTTGATGGCCTTAATAACACAACTTTTCGCATGGCTTTCTAAAATAAGCATTGCTGCTTTATTGAGGGCTGCCCGCGCCGCTACAATTTGCTGAACAACATCGACGCAGTAGCGCCCCTCTTCAACCATCTTGTCTATGCCGTTAATCTGCCCGGCTACTTTCTTTAAGCGCTGCCTGACGTCCTTTTTTTCAGTTTCATTTAACATTGTTTCTTTCCCTCCGTATACCCTACCCCAGTATTGTATGTCTTAATTGTAAAACAATTAATTTCTTTGGTCAATAGATGAATTTGCAGATACAAAAAGACGGCCTCTCTCTGCCCAAACTAAATTATTCGGGAAAGATAGCCGTCTTTTTTATAATGCTGTTTTCAGCAACGATACCTATTTATGAGCTTTCAGTTCTGCTTCAGTTAAAACATCGACATAAGCGGTCAAAAGCCTATCCTCTGCCGCACAACTTTGTTTATAGAACCAATCGCGCACAGTTTCACTGATTTCATCATCAGTGCCCTCTGCCTGTAATGGATAAACGGCTATCAATTTCTGTGTTTCTTTGTCGCGCAAACCGACTTTTTCTGCGTTAGCAAATTTTCCCATAAAAACATCTCCTTTAAAATTCTATTCAAACAAGTAAAAAGTCATAGAAATTGAACCCAAGATGCAGAAATCATTGAAATCGGTAATTAACGATATCTCCGAAGTTAAGAATTATTATTGATTCTAATTCTTAATCTAATTAAACCACTTTCCATGCTCTTAATTCAATAGCTAATAGACAAAATACCATCGATACGGAAATAAATTCCTATCGATGGTATTTGTTTACATATTATGTTGCATATTTCCCATTGTATTGTCGGGGTTCCAGCCCATAATGGTCGGGTCTACCATGCCGAATACCATGGCCACATGCGCCACAACCAGGAAAACTGTAAGAAGCACAAAATGTAATTTCATTTTGTCGTTTTCGCTTTTGCCCTTACCAATAACGCCTAACTCCAACAGCGTGATACTGAAAAGCGGAATAACGCCAGCCAGATATGAACCAACAGCTAAGATATCAGCTGTGCCGCGCCACTCGATATTGGGCACAACAGCGGTCATAAGGTTAAGGAATATACCCAGGAAGTAAAAACCAAGTACTATGCCAATCCATTTATTCCATTTTCTCCAGGCAGTGTCTTTAGCGCCGCGTAGAAAAACCGTGAAAAATTCCGTTGCTACCAAGGCTTCCGCCAATGCGACCGGAATCACCATATATATGATAAGATTCCAGGGCTGATTTGTTGCCAATAATTCCATATAATGGGTCATATTCATCTATGTCTACCGTCCTTAATATTAAAAGTTTTTATATATGTAAAACAAGTAATCACAAAATCCATATATCAGACAAGGGTTAAAGAGTTCCTCTGGCTGCTTCCACACGCGACAATTCGCCTGCAAGCAGTCGGTCGCTGATGTGCAGCAAGCCCGTCACTTCTTTAGCCCTTGCCTTTCTTGGTTCATTCTGAAAGTGCAACTGGCAGAAGCACTGTGAAGGTAGTCCCTGCTCCCAGCTTACTGGTCACCATTACTTGTCCGCCATGAATTTCTACCAGCTGCTTCACTATGGCCAAGCCTATACCGGAGCCGCCGCTCTTGCGGTCTCGTGATTTATCGCCACGATAGAAATGTTCAAAGATGTATGGTAAATCTTCCGGTGGTATGCCAAGACCGCCATCTGTGAAAGATATTTTCAAGTACTTTTTACCTTCTTCAGACGTCAAAGCGGTAGTAACTTTTACAATGCCCCGCTCAGGGGAATAACGAATCGCGTTAACTATAATATTGTAAAAAACCTGGCTGATACGGTCGCTATCTACTTCTATCTCAGGCAATCCTTCTGCCAAAGCACATTCCATCCTGATTTTTTTTGCATCAGACATCGGTTTAAGCATATACATTGTCCTTATAACAAGCTGATTAATATCAGTAGGTGCCTTTTCGAGATTCAGCTGACGCACTTCTGCCAAAGATAAATCACGTAAGTCCCTGATCAACCTATTCAGGCGTACAGCTTCTTCATGCAGAGAACTTAACTGTTCTTTACTCGGTTCAATAACACCGTCTACCATGCCTTCGAGATTTCCCTGTATGATTGCCAGCGGTGTTCTGAGTTCATGCGCAATGTTGGCGAACAACTGACGACGCATATTATTATTGGTTGCCAATGTCTCTGCCATACTATTAAAAACTGTAGCCAAATGACCTATTTCATCATCCTTATCTACCAGAACTTTTTGATTGAAGTTACCCTGTTCAATTTGCTCGGTGGCCCTGCTCAGATTACGCAAAGGCACTGTTATGCTGCGAGCCAGCAAATAACTGATGCCTAAACCAACAAGAAGAATTATTAAGCCAACCCAGAGCAGCGACTGGTGCACCGAAGCCAGGAAAGCCTCTTCCTGTTGGCCCATAATGGCAAGATGGCTCATGCCTGCTCTTCCCATCATATGTTGACCACCCATCAGGTATTCCTGAAACAAGCCCGTCATCTGCGCATTTGCCAAATAGATCAAGATAAATACAGTCAGCACTATTGCCGAAAACATCAGCCCCGTAATACGATAGGTGATGCTATGCATGATCTACACCTTCCAATTTGTAACCAATACCATAGACAGTCTGGATATATCCAGCGTCTTTGGATTGATCGCCAATTTTTCGCCTGAGATTTTTTATGTGCGCATCAACCGTACGTTCATAACCATCAAACGTATAACCTTGTGCCTGTTCAGCAATCTGAGCCCTGCTGAACACCTTACCGATATTACTTGCCAGCAGTTCAAGAATCTTGAATTCTGTCGGTGTCAATTGCACCTGATTTTGCTTATGCAAAACCTGATGCCGTTCCAGATCAATAGTTATTGCCCCAACCTGAATAGGTTGATACTGTACTACCTGTTTGTGCTCCCGGCGCAGGATGGCCTTCACTCTGGCCACGACTTCCTTGGGGCTGAAAGGCTTCGTCACGTAATCATCAGCACCGATTTCCAGTCCAACCAACCTGTCAGCTTCTTCGTCTTTCGCTGTCAGCATCAGAATAGGAACGTCGTTGTCCTTGCGGATTTTGCGGCAAACCTCCAGACCATCCAACCCTGGCAGCATTAAATCCAAAACCACAATACTCGGCTTGCGCTGACGCACAATCTGCAGTGCATCCAGGCCATCGTGAGCCGTATAGATAAGGAACCCATCTTTTTCAAAATAAGATTGCAGCAATCTTACCAATTTCACATCGTCGTCAACTAAACACACCGAATATTGAGGCATTCGGACCCCTCCTTTATTTAGATTCTACCAAGTAATTTACTTAATCACTGTTGATTGTTACTGCCGCCATCGGTTTTACGAAATACTGTTTTAAAAAGCCATATTGCGGACAAAACCAGTACTGCCATAAATGCCAGATGTGTAATGATGCCAAAAGCCATTCCCAGCCAGCTTACCGGTCCGCCATATCCAGCACATGCTCCAAACATTTTTGCCACCTCCCTTTTGATAATGTTATCATACTATTTCACTATGAATACATTATGAAAAAGTTGTGAAGGAATTATGAAGATTGAACAATTTTTAAAAAAGACTTGCATTGAAAAAAATCAGTGCAAGTCTTTTTAAGATATTACCAGCTTTATGACCATCATGCTACGATGATGTATTTTTCTTGTTATCCTCTGACAATGTCAAATATTTTCTAATTGTTGATTCAGGCTGCCCATCTTGTAGCCGCCTATATCAAAAGTAACATACTTAAAACCTAAATCGCCGATTGCTTGATTAATAGCCGCTGCTACCTCTGGTATTGCCAAAATACCAAGCAGTTTGGCATCGACTTCTATTCTGGCCAATACGCCATGATGGCGCACACGCACAGGACCTTTGACATACTTGCGGATGATTTCTTCCGCCTGCTCAACCTGACGCAATCTCTCGGGTGTTATTTTTTCTCCATAAGCAATACGGGAAGACAAACAAGGCATGCTGAGTTTATTCCAGGTTGGCAGTCCCCATACCTTGGATAAACTGCGAATGTCTTCTTTGCCCAAGCCATTTTCAAGCAAAGGACTGCAGACACCCTCTAGTTCTTTGATGGCCTTCATGCCGGGGCGATAATCGCACAGATCATCAACATTAGAACCGTCAATCACCCATTTATAGCCGTGCTCCTGCGCCCAAGCCAGCAAAGCGCTGAAACGTGTATGCTTGCAGTGGTAACAACGATCGCCATTATTGGCTGCAAAATCAGCATCCTCTAATTCGCTGATCCAAAGTTCTTCATGTTTGATGCCTATGGCAGCTGCTGTCTTACGCGCCTCCATCTTTTCCGTTGCGGATAGCGTTTCGGAGACCGCCGTAACAGCTACTGCCTTCTCGCCGAGAGCCTTATAAGCGGCAGCAGCCAGAAAAGAACTGTCTACCCCGCCGGAAAAAGCTACCACGACACTTTCTAACTCTTGTAAATAATCTTTAAGTTTTTGTGCTCTTTCTATAGTCATTTTTAGTGCCTCATAATCATCTATTACATTACCTTTGCCAAAGTATTTAATCTCTATTAAATCTTGCTTTCTCTGTAAATAATTTTGATGATATCTTTCCTTATATAATATTGATGTTTAATCTATACTATTTTAGTATGAATTTCACAAAAAGTCAAGGGCAGGTCAAAAAATCTCTTGGCTTAACCCTTTTTTGCTGCATCAGAGCCAGCTGGCCCAAGTTTTACCAGGCAAATCGAACTGATATAGGAAAGCAGGTAAATAGCACCCGCACCAACAATGCATTCTTCGACGCTAAAGTCATTATTATAGCCGCGCAAAGTTACAAACCAGCCCGTATATACCCAGCTGGAAAAATAAAACTTCATGATGTTCCGACTGGTAAAAGTGAGATGATTTTTTACCATCTGCGGTAATTTGGGCAAGGATGCCTCCGCTAGAAAGATCAAGAGCATTGCCATACCAAGCAGATAAATACCGACGGTATAATCATGCTGATAAAAATCATGCAGCATGGAAAAGCCTTCATTAAAATCATAGTTTGATTTGAAAACGGTATAACCAATGCCTACGAGCAACGAACCCGTAACCGCTAATATTTTGTAGAGTATATTTTTGCCATATTTTATGTAAAAAAGCCCTAGCCCAATCCCCAGGAAAATATAGGCAAGCCAAGGAAAAATCGGGAAATAGACATTTTTCGGTTCACCGATAAAAATGTAACTGAAAGCAAACTGCAGATCCTGCGGCACCAATTCAGACAGCTCCTGCCCATAGCTCGTCAACATCATCGTCGCACCGCTTAAAGCAAAATAAACTGGATAAGGTAATTTAAAGAATGTTAACGGGATTATCGTCAGCAAAGCGTAACCGACAAACGAATAGATGTCAATCATAGTCAAATGATAAACTGCATTCTCCGCCAAACCTCCATATTCAGTAATGCCCAAGGCATTTCCCGCCCATTGCGCCAAAGGTACGCGAATGAGGTTAACAGCAAAGCCGACAAATAAAATTGTAATCGCCTTTGCCAAAACATTTTTAGCTTTATAACCGTTACTCAGAATAAGCAAAAAACCCATTAACGTCATAAAAACGTTCGGTACCAGTGACGTAATCAAAAAATCAATATAAATACCCTGCTTCGATTCTAAGATGGCGACCTCGGCAATTTCATCAAAAAAATTGATGAAAACCATCAATATGAGGCAAATGCCTTTTAGCAAATCTATGCTTTCAATATATTTTTTCAAGGCAAACACCTAACCCTTTATCATTTTGAATACTTAAATAGTATCCACTTATATTATAAATCTTTTGATCCGTTACTCATACTACTTACAAAAATTAGCAAATCCATTCACATATCAAATTAAATCTGTCACCCATAAAAAATCCCCTAAAACTTTCAATAATATCTGGTAATAAAAAATGACACAGCGAAATTTGGATTTGTTAATATCCTATGTTTTTGCTGTATCATTAGAAATCATGTTCAACAATACATTTATTATTTCAGCTTGTTGTACTCTTCTTCGTTAATTGGTTCAAACCATTCTGCAGGGCCTGCCTGGCTATTGGTTTCCACAGAAAGGTGTACAAACCAGCTGTCTTTTGCAGCACCATGCCAATGTTTTACATTTGCCGAAATCTTTACTACATCACCAGCCTTGAGTTCACGAGCTTCTCTACCATCTTCCTGATACCATCCCCTACCGCCTGTAACTAAAAGAATCTGGCCTCCCGGGTGTCTATGCCAATTGTTACGGCACCCTGGTTCAAATGTTACATTGCCAATAGGGCAGTTGAACTCCTTGTCCCCGGTTACCAACATTTGCAGATAAGCTTGTCCGACGAAGTATCTATTATATGGTTCCGGCATTTTGCCGCCTTTATTAAAAATTACGCTGTTACTCAGATCATTCATTTTTGTCTCTCCTTATTTTGTCCTGTTAACTAAAACCTTGCCTAATATTTCAGATGCATTGTCTGCTTCCTTCTTACCTACTTTATCTGCAAGGACATCGACAAGCCCGTTCATGTGACTTTCGGTCAATCCAGTATTAAACCCAATGTTAAAGTGAGCCTGCATCTGTGAATTGACTCCATTCATGCTTGCTAAAGCAGAAATTGTTGCTATCTCTCTGCTTTGAAAATCCAAAACGTCACGTCCGAATATGTCGCCAAACAGATGTCCTTTTAAAAACTGATCGATCGCTGGAGCAAATGTAAAAAGCGGTCCTTTCACTGGTCCGCCTGCCAGTGTGGTTTGAATTTCTGTGCCGAGTTCAAGACTAGTTTTATCATCAGAAATAGGACTTGCCTCTTTGCCTACTATATCCTCAATTCCTTTAGCCTTCCTCTCATCCATGACTCCCATGAACGTGCTTATGCCGTTCAAACTGCGCGGGAAGCCCGTGTAAGCATACATTTGCACAAGAACTTCTTTAATTTCATTCACAGTTAACCCTGCATCCAGTCCTTCGTTGAGCGCTATCTTCAAATGATCCAAATCACCTTTAGCTGTAAATGCAGCAATTGCTGCGATTGCTTCCTGTCTCGAATTTAAACCTTGTTTTCCACTAATCACACTTTTCGCCTCCGAAATATTGCTCAAACCAACCATTGTGAAAATGATTCCTACCAAGAGCAAAATCATTGTTTTCTTCACATTCAATGCCGCCTCTCCTTATGTTTTATCCTTCGCCGTTTACTCTAGCACTTGGAGTTAAGTCCATGTCAAGCATTAAAAATGAAACAACCGATAAAACCTGACATTTTTCAGCGCCGAACCTGCCATTTTTTTGCAATGAGTTTTTATTTTCAAATAGTATGATAAGTAGTCCACCTACCGCCAAAATAACGACAGACAAAGATACCAGCTTTAACAATCCAGTCAATAAACATAGCAACCCAGGTTCCGAACATTCCCATATTGAAAGAAATGCTTAATAAATAAGCCAGCGCTATACGGCAAAAGAACATGGTTATAATTCCAACCCACATCGGAAATTTGGCATCTCCAGCGGCACGAAAGATGACTGGCAAGGTATAGGCAAGTGGCCAGATAGCAACCATAAAAGCACCATGCCACCAGACATTTTTTATGGTCATTGCTGTTGCTTCTTCAGATAGTCCATAAACATTTAATATAGCTGGAAGCAAAGCAAGCACCAATGCGCAGCTAACCAGATGCGCCACATAAACAAAACCCATAACCTTTTTGGTATAGTATTTAGCCTGTTCATAATCACCTGCGCCAACGCATCTTGCGATAATTACTGTTAACCCAAGACCTATTGCCATGCCCGGCAGCACCTGAAACATAACAATAGTACCCGAAACCGCATTGGCTGCAATTGACGCGGTACCGAAAGCAGCAACAATGCCCAGCACAATAATTCTTCCCAGATAAAACAAACTATTTTCCAGACCATAAGGTAACCCAATACTTAAAATCCTTTTAATCATCGGCCAGTTAAATTTATGCTTTATCTTCCTGCTTATATATATGGTTTGTTTTTTGTTAAAAGACAGTGTTATAATGATGATTGCAGCTGCAATTCTTGATATCAGGGTCGGTATAGCAACGCCCTCGGTGCCAAAATGGAAGCCGTAGATCAGTATTGCATTGCCTACGGCATGCGCTATGTTCATAATCAGCATGACTTGCATAGGCAGCTTTGCATTACCCATTGTTCGAAATATGGCAGCTCCGGCATTATATAATGCGAGGAAAGGGATCGATACAGCCGTAATCGTCAAATATATCTCAGCCTCGCTGCGTACTTCATCGGTAATCTGCCCAAACAAACCGTTTAAAATCAGAGGCTTCGCAAGATAAACAAGGATCATAATAATTACCGACAAAGCACCGGCAAACCATACCAGTTGATTTGCTGCTTCTCTTGCTTCTTCCGGTTTCTTGCCACCGATATATTGACTGGCAATGACAGCACCGCCTGTTGACAATGCCGTGAATACGCTAATGAGGAGCGCCATGATAAAATCGACTAACGATACACCTGACACAGCGGCTTCACCTACATGCGCCACCATGATCGAGTCTGCCAAACCTACAAGATATTCTAAAAACTGCTCAATAATTAATGGGAGAAATAGTCTAAATAGATCTCGATCTGTAAAAAATTTTGTCAAAAAACTACGCCCTTTCTAAATATAGCAAGCAATATCACTATTTTTACTTCAACTATTTTTACTTCAACTTTTTATATTCATCTTCATTTACTGGTTCGCACCATTCGTTAGAAGTGTTTTCACCAGGAACTTCAATTGCTAAATGTTGGAAAGCACTGTCAGGCGCAGCTCCGTGCCAATGTTTGACTTCGGCCGGAATATGTACAACATCACCAGGTTTTAATTCCTGCGGCGCTTTACCCCATTCCTGATAATAGCCCCGTCCTGCTGTAACCAGCAGCATCTGTCCGCCACCTTTCGCAGCATGATGGATATGCCAATGGTTGCGGCATCCCGGTTCAAAGGTTACATTGCCAACGATTACCTGATTTAAAGAAAGCATATTGAGATAGCTCTTGCCATCAAAATATTTTGCATAATTAACATTTTCTCCACCTACCGGGAATATACTGTTTTTCATTAATTCTTCTAACTTCATATTGAAAACCTCTTTCGTTTCTTGACTGCACTCTAAACCTTGCTTTTCATCACTCATGCTTTTCGCCTCCGAAACCGTAGTAAAATTAACCAATGATAAAACAAGCACTGCCGATACTAAAATTATTCCTTTTTTCATGTTCTATTCCACCCTTCATAGAGTTTTTGAATGCTTGAAGAAGATGCTGGATTCAGTCTAACACTTGGAGTTAACTCATAGTCAAGGACTTTTAGATAAAAAACATTAAATCTATTGACTTTGAGTTAACTCTAAGGTGTAGCATGGAATATGTAGAGGTTTCCGCTTTGATTAATATTTTCAGTACCTAAACTAAAGGGAAACCTTTTAAATACTAATAAAGGAGATGTTGACATGCTTAATATCGGCACAACAGAATTAATATTGATCTTGATCATTGCGTTAGTAGTTTTCGGGCCGGGGAAAATTCCTGAGGTTGGCAAAGCGTTGGGAAAAGGCCTCCAGGAATTTCGCACCGCCACCAGCTTAGAAACCAAAAAAGAAGAAACCAGTGAAGCGGCAAGCGATGTAAAAACACAGAAAAAGTGAGGGAGATGGAATGATTGAACCATCTCTGAATAACCAGCCAACGTCAGATGTGGCATCTTCTGTTGGTGAGATGTCATTAACCGATCATTTACAGGAGCTTCGTCAGCGGATTATTATTTGTTTGATTGCCGTTGCCACAACTAGTTTCATAAGTTATTTTTATGCCGAAAATTTGATAAAAATCATTGCTGCGTCTGCCGGCAAACTTTATTTTTTCCATCCGACAGAGGTCTTTTTTGCCTATCTCCGTGTTGCTCTTTTTGTTGGTTTTCTGGCCGCGCTTCCAATTGTCTTCTATCAAATATGGGCATTTATAATACCAGCACTAACAAAAACCGAGAGAACTTTCGTTTGTATTTTGTTACCTCCATCGATACTATTGTTTTTCGTTGGCATTCTTTTCTCTTATTTTTTCGTTTTGCCGATTGCCATACAATTTTTTCTTGGGTTTGCGTCTGAAAGTCTGCAACCTATGTTTTCGTTAGGACAATACCTGTCCTTCGTTATTTCTTTTCTTATGCCTTTTGGTCTTATTTTTGAATTGCCTTTATTTATACTGGCATTGGCGAATTTGGGTATTATTTGCTCTTCTTTCTTAAAAAATAAACGCAAAGTTGTTTTAGTACTGGCCTTTATTGTCGGTGCTATAATTACACCAACGCCAGACATGTTTTCTCAAACGATGATTGCAGTTCCTATTATACTTTTCTACGAAATCAGCATACTTTTAGTAAAATATGTCTTGAAAAAATAGTTTGCGATATAAATTAATACCAAAGCGAAAGGGCACCAATAAGGTGCCCTTTATTGTTTTTGCTGTTTGATTCTGTCCGCATATTATGCAACTGACTTGCATCTGATAAATTCATGAATTAACATCTTTTAATCTAATCCATTAAGCCATTCATTAATTGCCGCTTCCGATTTTCCAACTTCTGTGCGTTTTACCGCAAAACCTTTGGCAATATTGGCGTTCGGCGAAAGCTTAGCAATCTCTTCCATGCCCTGACCAACACCTGAACCGTCATAAGTAAAGAAGGGCATAATTCTTTTGCCGGCCAGACTCTGACCGTAAAGAAAACTTGCAACTGGCGGCGCAACAGTATTAAACCAAATTGGCGAACCTACATAAATAGTGCTGTATTCGGCAATGTTCTCAAATTTATTTTTTAGCTGAGGTTTGAACTGTTCTTCAACTTCCTTGCGGCTCTGGGTATAGACAGCATCATAGTCACTAGGATAAAGTTCCAAGGGTTGGATTTCTAAAATATCCCCGCCTACTTTTGCATGAACCATATGAGCCAGTTGGCGAGTATTATCTGAATACGCATAATAAACCACTAACGTCTTGCCCGCCTTCTTGGCTTGTTGTTCTTTATCAATAAAATCATTCATCATTTGCAGTTCAGCTTTGTAACTTTTAGCTTTGATAGCTGTGCTGCAAGTCTTTGCATAAGCAATGAAAGCAAAAGATATCATTAATAAAAAACAGATTATAAATATAAAATATAATACAAATTTTTTCTTCATCTGTATTTCCCTCCTTTCACAAATAACTAAACCCTTTAATCATGTACAAATAGAGAATATCATCTGGAGTTTACTCCAAGTCAAGACTATTTTTACAATTAATATATGATTTTCATAAAAAATACCGACCTGGCACAAGGATCCAAGTCGGTATAATTACTTAAAGTACAACTTTGTCAAAGCTAATTTTAATCATTTTCAAACTTCAGAACAGCTTCTGCTTTTCTTATACCAGTTGCATAATTTTCTATTTTATGGTTCAGCCTGTCCAACGTTTCCTGCATTTCTGCTATACGTTCAGCTAATTTATCACGCTGTTCAATAAGAATTTCTTTTCTTGCTTCAACGGTAGCATCACCCTGTTGAAATAATGTGACATACTCAATCAATACTTCAACCGGCAAACCGGCACCGCGCATACACTTAGCAAAGCCTACCCAGCCGCAATCATTATCAGTGTAATTTCTGATGCCATTGGGATTGCGGTTGACACTTGGGATAATGCCGATGCGTTCATAATAACGCAAAGTATCTGCCGAAAGATCATATAATTTAGCAACTTCTGTAATCGTCATTAGCATACACCTCCTGTAGCAGTAATTTTAACACTTGGAGTTAACTCCAAGTCAATCTTTATTTCTCATTTATCTAATCGAAAATGCAATTAATTTTAATCTCCATTTACCGCATTTTTTATTTATTGCATCATCATTTAGCAAATCCTAACTTCGCCAGCCAATCTTGGACCTGCGGACGCACACTGTCCGGATTCTCCTGCGCCCTTTTACCTTCAATACCAATTCCAGACAAAACAACGGCGCCCTTCGCGTAGTTCGAAATGTTGCTTTCCTTACCTGTCAGTACATCACCAGCAGAGGTGCAGAATGGAATGATGGTCTTGCCCTTGAAATCATAACTTTCCATAAAGGAATAGATTGGCATCGGCATATCGCTCCACCAGATTGGGTAACCAAGGAAAATCACATCATAGTCCTTCATATTGTCCACCTTAGTCGCAAGCTCCGGGCGTGCATTATCTGAAAGCTCTTTTTTTGCGACCTCTGTACATTCTCTATAGTTTTCCGGATAAGGCTTTACGGTTTTAATCTCAACTGTGTCTGCCCCAGTCGCTTCGGCAATCATGTCGGCAACAATATGCGTATTGCCCTTAGAAATATTGCCTACCGCATAGTTGTCTCCCGTACGGGAAAAGTATGCTACAAGAATTCTCTTTCCCTGTATTTTATCTTTGGCAGACGCCTGCGAGTTATTCGATGCTGGAGTCTGCGTTGACTTCGCAGCTTGCTGGCTCGAGGAGCTACTACTATTTCCCATCGTACTACCACAGGCTGAAAACAGCATCCCCACCACAAGGAACAACATTACGATAAATGTTTTTTTCATAACCTTATTCTCCCAATCCTAGTTTAAATCAATGAGTTTTCTTCAGATATTGAAGATCGCCATACCAATAAGACGCCGTCGTTCCGCCATCAATCAGATAATCCGCTCCTGTTATGAAGCGCCCACGTTTGCTCATCAAAAACTCCGCCAGTTCACCCACTTCATCCGGTGTACCGGCACGTCCTGCCGGACAAAGGGAAAGCATCTTGCGATAGCCTTCACCACGTGGACCATTAAGTTCATCATTTGCCAGCGGCGTAATGATGACTCCCGGACTTATAGCATTAATCGTTGCGCCCCGCTTGCCCCAGTTGGTTGCTTCATACATAACGCGCAATCCATTACAACGCTTCGCATACTGATATGCCTTTAGCGTATCAGTAATATTTTTAATAAACGACAGGTTCAGAAGTTCTTCTGTAGGCGAAGTTGCCAGTTGCATATTTTCCTCTTCGGAAAGAGCTCCCAGGCGATGACCTGACTGCGAAGAAATGATGATTCCCGAACCTCCATCAGTTATGACCTTTCCAAACTCTTCCAATAAAACTGCCGTTCCATATAGATCAACTTTCAAGATGACCGACACTGGAGCCTGAGACGGTGATACCCCTGCCGCATTAATAAAATTAGTTATAGGGCCAAACTTCTGCGCATGTTCAATTAACTTCAAGATAGACTCACGTGAAGAAATATCCGTGGCCATTGTGCTAACTTCAAAGCCTGCATCTTCAAGAATCTTTGCTGCCGCATCGGCATTCTCCTGATATAAATCCGCCAAAACCACATGGTTTCCAGCTCCAACTCTACGAGCAATGGCCTGTTCAATGGAGCCAGCGCCAACTAATACCACAACATCTTTTTTCATATTACTCATCTTTATATCCTCCTTAAAATTAATCTTTATATTCCTTGTAATAAAATTTTATTTATTATGCGTATCAAAACAACTCTAACAAAGGTTGTTGCCAATAAGAAAGAACTAATTATTCTTTACTGCAATCTTTACCTCCACCCCGTTTTCAAGTTGCTGGAATATCGACAAATCTGATGTGATCTTTCCTATACGAATAAGGTTTGCTTGACTAGATTGTCCTTCTTTAGCAAAGAATACGGCTAATGATGGCCCACCGGTATAATAGGTTACATCACCATTCTTATAATCCGGAATCGCATTACCATTCTCGGAAAGTTTCGGGATACGGGCATAGTATTCACGATCATCCGAGCGCTTCATAGAAAGTGTTATCGGCAGCCTGGCAATAAATTCTCTGGATGTCTCACTATCATCCAGCTCTGCTTCAACAACGCTACTTCCAAAGGTCATCGTAATTATCGTGGTATTCGCCGTTTTATTATCAACAGCTTGTTTCTGCGCATTATCTACTGATTTTTTTACAGCTTCATTAAGTGTTTTTCTCGACTCTCCACCCTGTCTATCCATGGAACAGCCAGTAAATATTGTCATTATGCTCATAGCTAAGACCATCAGCTTCAATGTATTTTTTAACATAATTTTTCCCCGATCAGATTTATTATATTCCCTATAAAATACCATCTTGTACATACTACCACTATTAATATGTCGATGCTTTTGCGCCCGTCATCAGCCACTTACCGTCTTGCTTTTTCATATCAATAACTAGCTGTAACGGCCAAGTATGTCTTCCGCCGCCAAATACAGCTGCATTCACGCGGGATTGTCCAATCAATACCGCTTTATCCCCATTCAAATCAACATGGACATGGTCTGTTTCTTCAGTAAAATAATTTAGTTCCCCGTCACTTATGCAGCGAAGGTATTCTTGCTTCGGCTGTCTCAAACCTGTCATATGGATCAAAGCAAAATCATCTGTCATCATTTTGGCTAGATTATCAACATCTTTCGCCAGCATATAGCTATACATGGTATGATAAAATTTTTCTATCATCTGACGATCATACTCATTGTTTTCAACATTTTGTGGAACAATATTCGTTGCCTTACTATGAATATCATCCATCTGACTTTGCATATTGCTTGAGCCATAAAAAGTCATATATGCTATCCCACACACGGAAGATACCGCAGCTAATAAGCATAATAAAATTATGATTTTTTTGTTCAATCTAAACCTCCTTTATTTGCTAATAATATCTGTAATTTTCAAAGAAAGGCCTCAATATAGCCTTTACAATGCACCTTGAATATTTTCTATATTATTGTAAAAGCTTATTATATTTCTCGGACTCTACTGGCTCAAGCCATTAATTCGATGCCCCCTATGCCGGAACTTCATTGGCAATATGCGCAAACCAACTAATTTTTGCAGCACCATGCCAATGTTTGATTTCTGGTGAAATGTTCACGCCCCCGGATGCAGTTCCCGCGCAGGTTCTCCCCAAGCCTGATAGTATCCACGTCCTTCTGTACAAAGCAAAATCTGTCCACCTTTGTGATGGATATGCCAATTATTCCGACATCTCGATTCAAAGGTTACATTTGCAACAAAAAGACGGTCTTTAGAATGCATATTCAAATAACTTTGCCCAACAAAATACTGTGCGAAAGCATCATTCTTTTCCCATATATGAAATACACTGAAATCTTCTTTATACATATTAAAAACCCTCTATTTGTGAAATTCTTTACACATGCAGCTGACTATATGGAGCTAACTCCAAGTCAAGTTGTTTTATTAAAATACCGCTACCTTCTATCTTTGCGAAGATAACGTTATTCCCAGATGCTTTTACTCAAAATTTTAATCGATTGAAATCAATGCATACTTCTCGTTGCCCATCTTAAGATCGCGCATAGCCGCAAGCTGATGAAGCCCATGACGTGATTCGATGCGCTCTACCAGATCATGATTATCGGTCCGTTGGTAAACCATATCGATAGCAGCCTGATCCACTGCCAAAATGTCTGTAGATGCAACAATTCCTATATCGCCAATAGTCGGCTCAGCAGCACTGACGCCGGCACAGTCGCAATCAACTGACATACGACGCATAACATTTATATATACAATATGTTTTCCAAAATAATCTATGGTTGCTTTGCCGGAATCCGCCATCAGTTCCATAAAATAATCCTGCATCGGCCACTGTCCAAAATCCGCTGGCATTTGCTCCACTACGCCATGCACTTGACGTTTGCCAACTTGTCCCGAAGCGCAACCAATGGCAATATTCTTTAAAGAACCACCAAAACCTCCCATAGCATGTCCCTTAAAATGCGTGAGTACAATCATGGAATCATAATTGGTAATATGTGCTCCCATGGCAACCTCTTTCAAATGTTTTCCACCGCGTACCGGAAGTGATACATCCCCTTCCTCGTCCATTATATCTACCGGGCAGAACGTCCAGCCATTTGTTTGGAGCGTTTTTCTGTGGTCTTCTGTCGTGTATCGCTTCCCCTGATAAAGCGTATTTGTTTCAACCAGCGTGCTGTTTGGCACATGCTCCTGGAAGGCTCGCACCAGAGATTGCGGCAAAATATTCGGCCCATGCGGCTCACCCGTATGGATTTTTATTCCTATTTTTCCATAAATTCCTTCATTTATGACGTCATATAGTTTTATTAAATGTTCAGCATCAATATGCTTCGTGAAGTAAACCTTTGCACAAGAACCAGTCCCATCACTTTTGGGAAGATACGTGCTTCCGACAACCGGAGCCTGCGCAAACCCCTTTCCGATGCCTGGAATTTGGGATAAAGCTAAACCAACAGCTGCCGCACCAGTCATTTTTACAAAGTCACGACGATTAATTTCTTTCATGTAATGCACCTCCAATTATTATTTTTCTATTGTATTCCTTGGAGTTAACTCCATTGCAAGCTTTTTTAACAAATAAAAAGGGGTGTCTCGAAATAGGTTTTTGAAACCTATTTGAAGCATCACCCCTTTTTATTTGTTATTTTGTTAAATTAAGTCTTTCAGCCAATTTTTTAAATCTTTATCTGTTTTGCCAACACTGCCGCCCCTGATAGCTAACCCTGACAAGACGCTGGCTTTCGGGCAAAGCTGCCTGATATCGCGTTCACTGACGCCCATGCCACTGCCCTCATGCGTGCAAAATGGGACAATACTCTTCCCTGAAAAATCATAAGCCTCTAAAAACGTAAATACCGCCATCGGCATCGTTCCCCACCAATTCGGATAGCCAATATAAATAATCTCATAATTACCCATATCTTCGATTTTTGCTGTAAGTTCCGGTCTTGTATTTGCTCGTTTTTCTACCTGCGCTACATTTGTCGTTTCTGTATAATCCTCAGGATAAGAATACGTTGTTTCAATCTGAAACAAATCACTCCCTGTTAATTCCTGGATTTTCTTTGCTATTACTTCTGTATTGCCAATCGGCAGGTTTACGATTTTTCCTCCCACATAGTTCTTCCCTTTGCGTGAAAAATACACGATAAGGCTTTTTGAATTTACCACTTTCTATATTCCTCTCTCATTCAAGCATCTATTTATATTAGATTAAAATATCTCATTCCATGACACTTTAACTTGCAGGATTGTAATTTTCATAATAGTTCATCTCTATGTCACCACTATACTACTTGGAGTATGCTCTAGGTCAATACCTGAAAAATGTATTTTATATGGTATATTTATAGCAAAATCGGTTTACTTGAAATTACTTCAATTGCATTTTAAGTCTGTGGCTATAGGTATTTTTGCTGCTAATCTTAACTTTAAAATCTTTTTCCCAAAGATATTGCTTTTGTTGGGCAGGCCTGTCTGCATTTGCCGCAGCTGATGCACTCCCTATCACCGACGTTTTTGCAGTCCATTTGGCATGCTCTCACACAAGCAGAGCAATTAACACACTTTTGCACGTCAATCTTCATGCCGAAAACAGCAACCTTTTGGAACAAACTGTAAAAAGCACCCAAAGGGCAAATGAATCTGCAGAAAGGTCTGAAAATAAAAATTGAGCCAATAATCAGGGCTAAGAAAACATAAATTTTTTGATCATTAATCAGGGCTAAGATATTGTCAGGATTTCCGCTGACAATTGCTGACAAAAAGCCTCCCTCCAACAACCATACAGGACAAATATAAACGCAAAAGGCCGCAATTCCCTTTCCATCCGCAAAACCCGTTAGGAAAGGAATCCCAAGCACAAAAACTGCGCCAATAACATATTTTAAATTAGAAAGATAATAAGTAATTTTATTTTTCCCAAGTTTTGGCACAGGGATTTTAGCAAGCAAATCCTGGAAGAAGCCAACGGGACAAGCCCAACCGCAAATCATTCTGCCAAAAAGCAGGCCGATAAGAATGAGAAAACCCCATAACTGCCAAACAATCTTCGGCGAAGATCCGCCCAGAGTCTGTTGGGCAAGCCCGAGTGGGCAGCCTGCTATGGAATACTGGCAATATTGGCAGTTCAAACCTGGCACACAGGCATATTCTCCCGGTATATCCATATACTTTCCTGTCAAAGCGGCAAAAATATTGCCGTTGTACAAGGCGGCAGTTGCTGCCTGCGTTAATCTGCGGTTAATATTTAAGCTCATATCATACCTCCTATACTGTATCGGAAACAAAAACAACGGGCTTCGGTGATTAATGCTTTTTTATGCACAAACAGAGAATATCATCTGGAGTTGACTCCAGGTCAAGACTATTTTATAAAAAAACCGACCCGGATTTCAGCCCAAGTCGGCATAAATAATATCATTATCCAATTTCAGATTGGCTCCTGCTTTTCTGATACAAGTTCATAACTTTCTATTTTTTGATAAAGCCAATCCAGAGTTTCGTGCATTTCTGCTAATCTATATAATATAAAAAATTTACTTTGTCATACCAATGCTTTTAAGCCAAGCTGCTATCTCCTGCTGGGAATTCGCAGCGTTGGACCCACGCAGTGCTAAACCCTTAAGGACATTAGACTGGGGACAAGTTCTCTTTATATCACTGATGCTATTTCCCAGACCGCTACCCTCATGAGTACAGAAGGGTATAATATTTTTGCCGGCAAAACTATACTTTTCCAGGAAGGAAAATACTCCCATCGGCATCGTGCCCCACCAGTTTGGATAACCGATATAAATAATATCATAAGAATCAATATTCGCAACTTCAGCTGTAAGCTGCGGCCGGAAATTATTATCTTTTTCATTTCTTGCTTGAGTCGTAGTTTCGCGATAATCCTCGGGGTAAGAATGTGTGGTCTTAATTTCGAAAAGGTCTCCGCCAACATTTTTTTGAATTTCTTGAGCAACACTGCGGGTGTTACCCGTCCTTGAATAATATGCAATTAAAACCTTGCCCGATTTTTCACCGTCAGGTTTAACTTGACTGCTCACATTTGGTGCAGCAACATCAGCTTTGGATTCGTTTTTTGTCTTAGAACTATTACCACCACACCCTATAAGAGTAAACGCCATAACCAAAGTGGTAACTAATGCTAATATTTTTTTCATAAAACCATCCCTTTTATATGTTTTTCCCTACTTCATAAGCTTCTTTCATAGCCGGATGCCCTTTGATGTCGCCGATATTCCATGCCCCGATACCTTCTATAATTCCTGCCTCGTCCGCATTATCAAGACAGCGGAAAAACCCTCTGAAACATGTAATTGTTTCATTCAGTGCATCTTCGCTTCCGTCGGCTGCTGTGGCAATTATATAAAATTTTTTGTCGCTGATTTCTGTATATCTTGGACAGGTTCTATCGATAAGCGTCTTCATCTGTGCGCTCATACTATAGAAATAAACAGGCGTTGCCATGACGATAACATCCGCGTCAACCATCTTATCCAGGATTTCTGCCACATCATCTTTCTGGACACAACTGCCACTCTTTTGGCAAGCACCGCAGCCCAAGCAATAATTAATGTTTTTATCTTTCAGAAAAATCTTTTCGGTCTGATTGCCTGCTTCTTGTGCGCCAAGCATAAATTGGTCACATAGCATATCGGAATTGCCGCCTCTCCTTGGACTGGAAGACAATATCAAAACTTTTTTACCCATAATTAATCACCTGTTTTTATTTTTTTATTTCTACTCTGTCAATTTGTTTACCGTCTGGCAGAAATGCTGCAAATTTTAAAGTATTGTCTGTTGCTTCTAACGTCATATAATTATCCGTTTCCGGCTGCGGGGCTACAGTCACATCAAGAGAATGATCTGCCCACAATTCAGGATAGCGAACATTTCCTGCTACGCCGGTAAGGATATATAACGGGCCGCTTGCATTACGCTCGAAGTTTTGGATATGTCCACGGTTACGATAGGTATGCAGATGGGCGGTAAGCACAACATCCACACCATATTGGTCAAATAACGGCATGAAAACTTGTCCAATGTCAGAAATACCTGCCTGCCGGTCCGTCCTATTCTTAAAGGCATAAGTCAAAACATCCTTATGCATCAAAACTATTTTCCACTTTTTATCAGTCTTTGTAATATCGTTTTTAAACCATTCAGTTTCCGCAGCCAAAAGACCTGGTTGGAATTGTTCCATTTCAGCCATTTGTGTATTCAAGACAATAAAATGCACATCACCGTAATCATAGGAATAATATTGGTTTTTCCGCTCCTGACTGCCATTGGCCGGAAGAGAAAACAGATTTAAGTATGCCGTAGGCATACGAACCTTCCAATTAAGGTCATACGTTTCATGATTTCCCAATATGGGCGCAGTCGGAATTCTGTCTATCATCCCCTGCACAGAGTCAAACCAGGCACGCCATTGGGTATGATCTTCACCATTATCTACCAAGTCACCCATATTAACAAAGAAAGACGCATCCGGATTTGCCCTTCCTGCCGCCTGTACCAAGTTCGCCCATCCCCTGTAATCGTTCGATTGCGAATCCGGGAAGATAATTGCTTTAAATTTGCCCCTGCCCGCTGTTGCAAAATCATGCCATTCGCTGCGCTTATCGCCGTAGCCAACCCTATATTCGTATTTGGTATCAGGCGTTAAACTACTTAAAGTAACCGTATGCAGATAGGTAGTTATTTTATCATCTGTAAATGGCTCGTTCGTTGCCGGTGCTGAACTTATTTGTTCTTTTCCTTTGACCCTATATTCCACAAAAGCGCCATTTTCTGCAGCTTCTGACTGCCACATGATTGTACGTGACTTTGCATTGTCAGCGGCAATAATCTGGCGAACGTACATTGCTTCATTTTTGCTCATAGAAGAATAAGCTCCGGCTACATTTTTCGAAAACGCAAAAGGCTGCTGTGACAATGACTGCGCCCCTGGCAGAAAAGCATAGGCACCGGCGCATAAAATTAAAACTAATGGTATCAGGATTTTTAAAATTCTTTTCACAAAACTACCTCCGAAATATTATCAGAAATAAGCACCACATTCTAACTATGGCAAAGCTTATCTTGTTTTAATTGTAACTCTTAGAGTTCACTCCAAGTCAAGTTTTAATTTCTTTAAGCTTATTTCCTCTAATCTCAGAGATTTTATCACTAAAACTTCGTTAAGCATTATTTATAGGATTTTTGGTAGATATTAACACAATCTTCATTAGTGAGTTCAATGCGATCGCACATAAAAAGTCCACCCATGGTATCCTTAGCATTCTGAGCCATCTTAGGAAATTCATCCGGTGTAATACCATAATCAGACATTTTAAGATCAGCTACCCCGCATTCTTCCTGAAGTTTTGTCAACATCTTAATAAAGTCCATTGGCTTTTTGGCATCTTCCATACCCAGGGCCTGCGCCATACGTACAAAACGTTCATCGCAGACCTGTTTTTCTATGAGGTTAGTAAAATAGGCCTTGCTGATCATAATCAAACCCGCACCATGTGGCAAATCCTGATGGTAAGCTGACATTGCATGCTCTAGGGAGTGTTCGCTAGTGCAGCGCCCGACCATCATAACAGTACCGGAAAGTGAATTCCCAAAGGCTACTCTTTCACGTGCTTCCAGGTCACTACCATTTTTAACAGCCTTGGCAAGATTGCGGCCGATATTTTCAATGGCATTAATTGCATACATATCGCTCATAAGGTTAACGCCATTGGACACATAGCCTTCGACACTATGAAACAGGGCATCAAAACCCTGATAAGCAGTAAATTTAGGTGGCACACTACAAGTTAATTCTGGGTCCACAATGCCGATAACCGGGAAAAGCTCTTCCATCACAAGACCTGTTTTTTCATGCGTTTCTTCATTCGTAATAACGGCTCCGCAATCGCTTTCGGAACCAGTTCCGGCCGTCGTTGTTATTGCAATAATCGGTAATGGTTTGTTGACTATTAGCTTGCCCTTGCCTGTTCCTGCGGCAATATAATCCCAAAGGTCTCCCTCATTCGTCGCTATGACAGCCATAGCTTTGGCAGCATCAATACAGCTGCCGCCACCTAAAGCAACTATGAAATCACAGCCATATTCTCTGGCAAATTTTGCACCGGCCATAACCGTCGATTTGAGTGGATTTGCCTGTACTTTATCAAAAACAACGCTTAAAATTCCTGCTTCTTCCAGTTGCTTTTCGGTTCTGGCTAGATAGCCATTAGCTCTTGTAGACCTCCCATCAGAAATGACAATCATCGCTTTTTTACCAGGCATTTTTTGTGCATGCAGGTTGTTCAGCTGACCTGCTCCAAATAAAACTCTTGTAGGTACATACATGTTATAATTCATTTTTAATATTCCTCCAGCTATTTTTTTGTTACATGGCAACCTTATCACTTGGTCTTAACTCCAAGTCAAGTGATTTTCATATTTTCATTATTATCTGAGTCCTTCCCACCACTGGGAGAATTTTTGCTCTCGATTTTCAAACTCTACCGGCTCACCGATTATGGGCGTCAATAGCCTGTAATGCTTATCCTTGCTGGCCTCTGTTATTCTTTTAAACGGCTCATCCCAGGCATGGTTGGCTATGGAGAATTTGCCTGAATGCCCCGGCAAGAGAGCCTCTGCATTCAACTCATCGGCAGCCAGTGCTACTTCTTCAGGCATCATGTGAATATAGGGCCAGCTTTTATCGTATTGGCCGTTCTCCATGATTACCAGGTCAAAGCCATTAAACATCTCCCTGATTTTTTTGAAATGCGGTCCATAACCACCGTCCCCGCTGTAGAAAATACGCTTATTTTGTATTTCCAGCGCAAAGGAAGTCCACAGGGTTTTATTGGGGCTCAACAAGCGCCCGGAGAAATGCCGTGCCGGTAATACATGCACAATAAAATCTTTATCCATTTCCAAGGAATCATACCAATCAGACTCATGTATTATATCCTTGTCAAAGCTCCATTGATCAAAATAACCACCTACACCTAAACCACATATGACATTTTTAATCTTAGGCTTTAGGGCCATAACAGTGGGGTAATCCAGATGATCCCAATGATCGTGCGAAATAAGCAAATAATCTATTTCCGGTATATCCTCTGCTTTATATAAAGAGGTTCCAGCAAAAGCTCTATTAGCAAAGTCAACCGGTGCAGCGGAAGAACTGAAGACTGGGTCAATCAGTATTCTTTTGCCGCCAAATTGTATGAAATAAGAAGAATGCCCAAGCCAGATAACGATGTCTTTATTTTTATCAAGAGCTTTAAGATCAGTTTTTACAGTTGGAATGGAATCAATCGGTGCCGGACGTTCTTTTTGGGAAAAGAAAAACTTCATCAAAGTAGAAGAACGAGTTTCCCCAACAATCTGAGGAGTCGCTACCAGATTTTGAAACTGGCCGTCGATATAATTCGGCGATTCTTCAATTCTTTGGAGGCGTACACCTTCCGGTGCTTTGCCAAATTTAGGCTGCTGCAAATAAAAAACTGCTCCGATAGGTAAAGCAACAATACCCATTAACGATACTGCCAACATCTTTTTTAACCACGCTTTCATAAATTACCCCGTTCTTTTCAATAACTTGCAAAAATGATTCTACTATTTGCAAAAATAATATCACTTTGAGTTCACTCTAAGTCAAGCGTTTTACAAAAACTTCACAATATCTATTGACCTTGAGTTCGCTTAAAGTTGTATTATATAATGTGAAATTATTAAAATTACTTCTATAAATAATATATATGTTTACGGAGAATGTTATGAAATACACTGATACAGACCTTGCCAAATCAAAAAGAAAAACATGGGCCATGAGCCTTGGCGTTATGGCGCTGACGCTTGTCTTAAGCATAAACGCAATAGGTCTGATTATTGGCAGCATCATCTACGAAGAAGCCAGCCTATTACCGGCCTATTCACAGCCAATGGCAACGCATCGTCTGCAGCAAACTATCAATTATAACGGCACTGAACTGCAAAAAGAAAATATTGTTATACAATCTTTAAATGGCGAGCCTTTAGCGGGAACCTTCATTCCTAACCCTGAATCGACAACGAAAACTCTGATTTTTGTGCACGGGTTTATGGCAAACCGTGCTGTAGGGCTTAACTATTTAAATCTTTATATGCAGTCGGGCTTTAATCTGCTGCTTATCGACTCACGAGCTCACGGTGAAAGCGGCGGTGATTCCGTTACTTGGGGCAATTTAGAAAAATATGATTTAGACCAATGGATCAGTTGGGTTCAGCAACGTGTCCCCAATGGTACTATCGGTGTCCATGGCATCTCTATGGGAGCATCAACGTCTTTGCTGCATGCAGAGCTCAATGAAAGCAATAAGCGCGTCGCTTTTTATATTGCCGACAGTGCTTATTCTGATTTTCAAACCTTAGTTGAACTTCAAGTAAATCGTTTCGTGACTTCAAACAACCCGGAAATTCCCAAAGTTTTGCTGCAGTATACAAATGTCGTCTCCTATTTGCATTCACGTTCAACCTTGCGGCAAGCTTCTCCTTTACGAGCCGTGCGTAATGTGACTACTCCTGTTCTTTATATTCACGGCGATGCCGACGAACTAGTTCCGGCGTACATGTCTGTAGAACTGCAAAAAGCAACCAAAGGTCCAAGCGAAGTTTATATCTTTGCTAATTCAACACACGGCTCAGCAATTTTTGACGACAAAAGGCGCTATAGACAACTTGTGCAAAATTTTATTCAAAAGGTAGATGGCCAAGGCTAATTTTTATGCAGGGCATGTAAAAAACCTGGACTAAAGTCCAGGTTTTTTTATAGCCAAGTTTATTTTTTAACACCAAGGCGCCATAACCATTGGCATGACAAAAAGCGTCTTACCGCGATCACGTTAGTCAAAGGCTTCACATACTGCCTTGATTGCTTCCTTAATATAAGCATTTGCAAGAAAATATGAATGAATATGTAAATAATAATTATTTTTCTATGATGACATCTTTCAGCGTGATTTTCGGCACATGATGCTTACCTGCACGATCACGCCAATACTTGGTATCTGCATCTTTGCTAATCTCATCTAATACTATAGTCTGGTCGGGCTTGCCTATTGCCAGCACAAGCTGCAGCTCCAGATTGCCTCTGATATTGAAAGCCTCACTCAACTTGCTCTTATCGAAGGCTCCTATGATGCAGCCACCCAGTCCTTTCTCCACTGCGCCCAACAGGATGCTTTGGCACGCAATCCCCATGTCCACCTGCACAACCGCTGAATTTGGCTTGCTTTTATCCCTCAACATAAGTATGAAAGCTGCCGGTCGCTGTCCTTCTTCAGGCCCTTCCCAATCTTTCAGAAAAGCCGCCCATTTCAGGTTTGGATAGATCTTGTCTCTGTCTTCTTTGTCCGTAACCAGCATATACCTGAGTGACTGCATATTCATGCCGCAGCCGGAAAGTCTTGCCAGATTAACAAGCTCTTTCAATGTAGATATTTTTACTTCTTCAGCTTCGTAAAATTTCCTATAACTTCTATTTTTCTCAATAAGTTGCTCAATCATTATGCCATTCTCTCCTCCGACAAATTTATTGGGTCTAATTTGTATGATTCAATTTCATAGTCCGTTGTAACTTTCGCCTTCAAATTGCTATTTCCTGCATTTCTTTTTTTATTAAGCAATATTCTTAACGCATTCTGCTTGCTCAGTTGCAAAACGAGCAGTTTGCTTCTCCGACTGTGCCAAGCTGCTGGAAAATTTCGCAATATTTTGAGCGCGATAGCTGTGTACTTACTGCTCTTCACAAATAATATATTTCTGTTTTTTTGAATTTATGGTATTGTTAGGATGTTGCAGGATAAATACGTTTATCTGTCAATTCCTTATTCGTCAAATATATAAGCAGCAATTTTTATGCTATGTAATTATATTGCCAATTTACCTTCCGGTAACAATACATTTAATGGAGGTGCCTCATGGACGCGATAGTTTTCATATTCGAACACCCGCATTTATTCCAAGCCATCAAAGAATATACCGGGGTTTATAAAGTTGTCATCATTAACAAAGTAAGCAGGACCGACAGACAGGAATTAAAAACAGTTTTTGATGAGTTCATCGAGGTCGCAGACATCCATAACGATTCCGAAGTTGACCGGGTGGTAGCCGGCATCGTCAGCCAAAGAAAAATAAA
>JBFWIF010000025.1:0-27397 GCA_050256135.1 Acidaminococcaceae bacterium
AAATATTGATTAATAAAAGTATTAAGGCCTCTAATATCAGGATTTGCTTTTTAAAAATGAATGACAGCCATATCATCATTATATTTTTCACCAATTGTAAAGGCTTGAACGATTCCATTAATTCGTATTAAAGCGCCCCTGATATTCAAATTTTTAAAATTATTCAACGCCTCTTCTAAAGCGCAAAGTTCGCAGCGCAATCCTTCTTCATTTTGTCCTTTCATTTCACACCACAAATCAGCAAAAGCGATACAGTCAGTAATATCAGCCTCTGAAATTGCAGAAAAAACATAGTCGGGATTTTCTTTTCTGAAAGCATTTGCATGATTTTTCTTAGCATGATATTTCCGTCCAGCTAAATTTGCCAAATTGTCTCTAAGATATACATAGTCCCAGTTATCTCTATCCTCAGCAAATTGAGTTGTTTCCGTTAAACAACGTTTTAACAACGGTATGCTTTCCTCATAGATACCACGCATTTCAATTGATTTTCCAGCAAATGTTTTCTTTAATTCTTCTATTACAGCTGGTAAATCTTTGTCATCACCGCCAAAAGGCTGCAAAACAAAAGTTATATCATTACGGGTTACCTTAATAATAAGGAATTCATGTGAGATAGCCCAACAAATTCTATAACATCTGCGCCAAACAAATAAATTGGTAAAAGTACATTCCGATCCTTGATAATATCTCATGGAAAAAAATTTATCAAAAATGTCTTTATCGCTTAATTCAATATCTTTAAATTTTAAAATAATAAATCACTCCCTAATGTAAGTCTTTCGCCTATCATTATAACAAATATTACAGACAAAAGACACAAAACACAAAAAAACCAGCTACATATGTAGCTGGTTTAAAAAACATATTATTGTTCTTTTAATTTGTTGAAGCAATCGCGGCAATATACCGGTCTGTCCATTGATGGACGAAATGGAACTTCTGTTTGGCAACCACATTCTGCACAAGTTGCAGAATACATTTGACGCGGTGCACGTTCACCATTGCCCATGCGTTGTTTACGCGCTTGACGGCAGGCAGGGCAACGACCAGGTTCATTTGTGAATCCTTTTTCCTCATAGAATTCTTGTTCAGACGCTGAGAAAACGAATTCGGCGCCGCATTCGCGGCAAGTTAATGTCTTGTCTTCCTTCATTACTATCACTCCTTCTTATCCATACCCCATGCGGACTCATAGATCTGTTCCTAAGCTTCCCCAAGAAGTTGGGAAGAAGTGTGGAATCCTATCGAACCTGGTGAGATATCAACTATTTGTAGTATATATTATCGAAAGATAAAAGTCAACACCGCACGTACATTATTTTTAGATACAAAACTTTTTTGTAAAAAAACCTTTTAAATGTTTTTATTTTAGAAAATTCGTATCATTGATACTTTTTATCCAACAACGGTTCTCCAACTGCAATATGCAACTAATTCCAGCATTATCAATGCTAATTTTCCACATTTCATTTAAATCTAGATTCATTACCGCACATAATATTGTTCTTACAGTACCGCCATGAGAAACAATAAAGATATTACTTTCGTCATCGTATTCCTGGACAATCTTCGTAAAAGCATCCCAGGCACGATTCTGTACATCAGAGAAACTTTCACCACCGCTGATTTTGACTTCAGCCGGTTTTTTGAAAAATTTATCAATATCCTTAGGCCATTTAGTTTTTATCTCTTCATAAGTTAACCCTTCCCATTCACCAAAACTAATTTCTTTCAAAGCTGAAACTTTTATAATTTCGGCATTATGAACTTCTGCTGTAGGTTTAGCCGTTTCTACAGTACGAATTAAATCGCTTGTATATATTTTGGACAGATTAAGATTGGTAAAATGAGGAACTAATTTTTGTGCTTGCAAAAGGCCTTTAGCATTCAGGTGATTATCAATATGACCTTGAAAAGTATAACTATTATTGGCATCAGTCTGTCCATGTCTAACTAAAAAAATTTTCTTCATTTGGTCAAAACTCCTGCTAATTATTTTTTGAAACAGAAAACTCTTCTAATTCCGAATGTACCCCAGCTTGAGCAAAGGTCTCCATTTCTTTATACGCCTTTATACCAGCATCAAACAAAGTAAAAGCTAATGCAGTACCTTCACCTTGACCCTGTGATATTTGCAAACGCAATACTGCTGATAAACCTAATTCATTTATCAAATCTTCTTGGCCTTCTTCTGTTGTTATAGTACTTGCTAGACAATACTCTAAGCTTACAGGTGCTATTTTTGCTGCTATAAACGCCGCTATAACAGACGCTAAACCATCTAGCATAATAGGGGTCCTCAAATATGCAGAGGTTAAAATCGCTCCAACTGCTGCTGCCAGTCTGACATCTCCAAAATGCTGCAAAATAGTATAAGGCTCTTCACTCTTGATACTATTCCATTCCACAGGTAAAGTATACCTGCCAGGCATTGCAACTGAAAATAATTGGTAGCCATTGCTCTTTATATTTTTTTCAGTAGTATCTACACCTTTCAGTAATGCATCAATCATATTCTCTGGTGCTGAATCACCCTGACGGCAGATCAATTCCGTAATAAACACTTCACTTTTGGCCTTCTTAGCCAAAAAGTTTAATGGTTCCCTTCCTAAATACGTCCTTTTTAAAAAAGTACTGTCTTGCTCAGATGTCCAAAGACTAATAACCTTTTTTGGATATTCAAGTTTAACAGGGTCAGCTTCTCTAGTTGCGCCTATGTAGAGACAAACCATATCTTCAAGTTTTGCTAAAGAACCTTTAGGTTTAATCAAATTATCAAAATGATACCTTGCTTCGTTAATCGCCTCTCTATTTAAAGGTTTTATGCTTGAAACCAATTCTAAAACATCAATCATTTAATAACCACCTAACCTATAAATATTGTAAGCAATAGAAACATGACGTTGCCGATTTCCGTTAAGGCACCATAAGTATCGCCCGTCAGACCGCCTAGCAATCTGACGAAATAATTAGCAATCATCAACATAATTACAAGACAAAGTCCGGCAGCAGTCAACGCGGTAAATCCACCTGAAACATAAATAAATATCATGCCTAGAAAAAACGCAATATAAGTATAGTATGGTTTAGCGTACATCTTGAAAAGATTGCCAATTCCTTCCTTACGTGCATATGGAAAGTTGACAATAAATAAAACCATAAAAGTCCTTGTCGCTACTGACATTGCAATAATTATGTATGAAAGATCGGCTGACGGCATTTCAAGATAAACAGAAATCTTTAACATTATTAACACAATCACAGCCAGCACAGCATTAGAACCAACACAGCTATCTTTCATTATTTCCAACATACGCTCCCTGTCGCGTGCTGAAAAAACTCCATCTGCTGTATCCATGAAACCATCATACATAAGCCCACCTGTTATAATTATTTCTGCCAAAATTAGCAAAGAGGCACGCAAAAAGTCAGAAACATTTGTCTGCAATAAAACTATATTCACTAATGCCAGAAAGCCACCAATAATAAGACCTACTAACGGGAAATAAGGAACACTTCTGGAAAAATCCTCCTTTGTCCATATATCGCGCTTTGTAAATCTTATTCTTGTTAGAAATTCCAGGCAAGTTATAAAATCTCTCATCAGAAGTTCCCACATTTCATCTATTATTGTTTATTCATTTCGTTATACAATTCCAGCGCTGTCTGTAAAACTACAATTGCGAGAGATGCGCCTGTCCCTTCACCAAGACGCATACCAGCGTCAACAATAGGCTGTAAATTTAATTGAGACAGCATTTTTCTATGTGCAATTTCTTCAGATAAATGCGAACAAAGCATATACTCTGCACATTCCGGATATATACCCCAGGCTATTAATGCAGCTGCCGTAGCATTAACTCCGTCAATCATAGTAGGAACTCGTCTCCTGGCTCCACCGATAATCATACCGGCAAGCCCTGCGTGATCATAACCGCCTACCTTACACAAAACATCAAGGGAATTGTCAGCAATAGGAGCATTTACTGCTAAACCCTCAGCAACAACTCGCCGCTTTATCTGCATTCTTTCGTCATTAATACCTGTACCTCTACCAACAGTTAATTCAGGTTCAAGCTTTAACATGGCAGAAGCAATGGCGGCAGTCGATGTCGTATTTCCGATTCCCATTTCTGCTGTAACCAAGAGATTATATCCCTTATCTATGCATTCATCAGCTACATTTATACCTGCTTGAATTGCCTTAATAGCCTGATTCGCAGTCATAGCTGGCCCTTTGGTAAAATCTTCAGTGCCCCAAGCTATCTTTTCATTACGAACAGCTTTTAAGTTTGATAAATCAGCATTTACACCTACATCTACAACAAACAAATCAGTGTTCGCGTGTCTTGCCATAACGTTGGCACCTGCCGTACCTCTCATGTACCCGTTAATCATTTGAATTGTTACTTCTGGCGGATAAGCACTTACGCCATATTTAGCAATACCATGGTCACCACACATCAGGAGCATAGCTGGCTTCAAAGCATTAGGCAATTCACATCCGAGCATCGCGCCGTATTTTGCTACCATTTTTTCAATATTACCTAAACTGTTTTTGGGTTTATCCAAATGATTCCACTTATGGTAAATCTCATTTTCAATTTTCTTAGATGGATGGCCTATAATTATTGCATCTAAAAGTTCATTCATATTATTCTCCAAGTGATGGATTATTCTCAAACTTAAATGCTAATTTCTTAATATCAACAGCTTGCCCAGCGATAACATAGTAGACAAAATCAGCCTCAAAACCAACTTGCTGATTGAGCCATCCTGCAACATCTCTGTATTCACGTGCCATATGGTTATCTGGTACGATACCGCATCCTACATCATTAGACACAAAAACGACAGTCTTGTTAGTCTTTCTTGCAGCCAATAGCAATTTGTCAATTTCATTTTTTACATATAAGCATTTTTCTTCAAAATTGTCCGGTGCATCTTTGCCATACATTAGATTAGACAGATACAGAGTAAGACAATCAAACAAGATGCAATCCGCAGCTTCACCAGCTGCAACTATTGCATTATGCGCGTTGTAAGGCGCTTCAAAATTAACCCATCTGTTACCATCACGTCGCAGTCGATGCTGTTTGACTCTTTCCGCCATCTCTTCATCAAGAATTTCCGCCGTAGCAATATAAGCGCATTTAGAGCCATAATTCAAAACAAACTTTTCTGCAAAGCTGCTTTTCCCGCTACGAGCACCACCAATAACCAAAACTAATTTTCCAGCCAATTTTATTAACCTCCAAATAAAAAATCCTCTACTGAGAGAGGACAAATAAATATAGCCATACGCAAAAGCTATTCTATATTGCCACATTCCTATCTCCCGTAGGTAAAATGGTTTTTTTACAGGCAGGTCTCCTGGCTTTGGATCCTAGCATACACGCGCCTTCCCAGTTTCCCAGTGGCATTTTGCGTTTAGCTCCCCATTACAGTAGCGGGACTGCGCCGGAATTTCACCGGTCTTCCCTTTTAAGTGATGAACGCATCCATCACACCCGTTAGTTTTTCCAAGCTATTATATTCTACATAAAATCGATTTAACCTTCTATGCTAAATAATTATTTAAAAAATAGTGTAGACGATTAATTTCGTCTACACTATTTAGCCAATCTAATTATTACTCCGCAACTTCTATTTCAACTCTGGACAAGATGAAACAAAGGTCTGAAAGTCGATTCAAACAAACTAAAGCATTTTCATTAATACTCTCTTTTTCGGCAACTCTTAAACATGCGCGTTCTGCACGTCTCGTGACTGTGCGAGCCATGTCCAATGCAGCGGCACCTGGAGTATCACCAGGAATAATAAACCGCGACAAAGGCTTTAAAAGAGAATCGTATTGGTCAATAGTATTTTCGAGTAAAGCTACATGATCAGATGTAATATATGGTTCTGGCAAATTTATGCTAGCAATGTCAGCCATCAGAGACATCAATAGTTGTTGTACTTTGTATATGGTACCTTTAACATCGTCTCTCTTCACCAAAGATCTTGCAAGACCTAACGTTGAATTGATTTCATCAATGGAACCATACGCTTCTACACGCAAACTTTGTTTAGGAACCCTTTCACCACTCAATAGGCCAGTAGTTCCCTTGTCTCCAGTTCTAGTATAAACACTCGCTTTCATTTTGCCGCCACCTTTCAATTAGATATATCAGTAGATTTCTTCAGCTTTGAAGAAATTATTGATTTCACGAGCAGCGCTTTCTTCACCGTCACTGCCATGAACAATGTTTTCGCCAATAGTAAGAGCAAAATCGCCACGAATTGAACCAGGAACCGCATCCAAAGGATTAGTTGCACCCATCATTCCTCTTACAGCCTTAATAGCATTTTCGCCAGATACAACCATAGCTGCAACTGGTCCGGAAGTAATGAAGTCAACTAATTCACCAAAGAAAGGTTTTTCTGCATGCTCAGCATAATGAAATTTTGCTTGTTCTTCAGTAATTTTTACTAATTTCAAGGCAGATATTTTTAATCCTCTTCCTTCGAAACGTGAAATAACTTCACCAATCAGGTTTTTCTTAACTCCGTCTGGTTTTACAAGTACTAAAGTTTGTTGCATAATCAAATCTCTCCTCATAATTAAATAATTTTATACTGAATCGCAAATGCGCTTCTAGTCCTTAAGTAATTCTGCATACTTTTTAGAATCAATATTTTTAATCATCGCAGTAATTAATTTTACTGCTCCTAAATAATCATCCATATGAATTATGCTTTGATGGCTATGAATATACCTTGTAGGTACGCTAAAAGTCAGAGTCAGGACGCCAGCATCATGCAGATGAATACGTCCGCCATCAGTAGAACCACCTTCTGAAATGCTGATCTGGGTTGGTACACCAATCTCTTTGGCTACAGCAAAAGCATAATCACGTAGCGCAATATTGGGTAACATACCAGCATCATATATTGTAATTGCTATCCCCTTGCCAATTTTAGCAGGTGCTATTTCATCAGCGACACCAGGAGTACCGCCGGCAACACATGTATCGATTACAAAAGCAATGTCAGGTTTAAGCATATTGACACTAGTTTGTGCACCACGAAGTCCAACTTCTTCCTGTACTGTTGCTACACCATAAACGGTGTTGGGGTGTTTATCTGCAGAGATCTCTTCCATAACATCCGCCATTATTGCACAACCAATTCTGTTGTCCCAAGCCTTGCCAAGAAGCGTTTTCCCATCTCCCATCACTGCAAAGGATGCATATGGAGTAACAGCTGAACCTTCAGTAACGCCCAGGGATCTGACATGAGCTTCATCAGAAGCCCCTATATCTATGTACATGTCTTTTTTCTGTACTACCTTGTTGCGTTCTTCTTGGGTTAATATGTGAGGAGGCTTACTCCCTATTACACCAACTAAATCTCCCTTAGCGCCATGGACTATAACACGCTGTCCAAGCATAACCTGTTCCCACCAGCCACCTAAACAAACAAAATTCAGAAAACCTTCTTTGGTTATATGTTTTACCATAAAGCCTATTTCATCCATATGACTGGCTAGCATAATTTTCGGCTCTTTTTTAACGCCTGTTACTGTAAAAACAACACTACCCAACTTGTCGTAAGAAACTTCCGCTTTTTTATCCAAGCGCTCTATAAGCAAATCTTTAATTCTTCCCTCAAAGCCAGATACACCACAAGTTTCAGAATATCTTTTCAACCATTCCATTTTTTTATCCATAACCGTTACTCCTTCAAAAGAAATGTTATATATGAAACTCTCAAACAACTCACATTATATCATTTCAAAACATCATTGTCGAAACTTTTAAAGAAAAAACAAGGCAAAGCTTTTGCTTTGCCTTGCTATCATTTTTTTTAAATCCGGTCAATTCTACGGGCAAGTTCTTTAAGTTTTTCAATTCTGCTTTCCGTAGTTGGATGCGTGCTGAAAAGATTCATCAATGTTTTCCGACTGGCTGACAAAGGATTTATGATAAACATATGTGCTGTAGCCTGAGTAGCTTCAGGCATTATCCTTCTATGGGCATAATCATCAATTTTAGCTAAAGCACTAGCTAAAGCCAACGGGTTTCCGCACATTCTGCCGCCTGATTCATCAGCCATATATTCGCGTGATCTGGAAATGCCAAACTGTATCAAAGTAGCAGCAATCGGAGCAAGAATTACAGTGACAAGAAAACCTGCAATGCCGCCACCTTCGTCATCATTGCTTCTACCCAAGCCACCAAAAATAGCCCCCCACTGTACAATATGACCAATAGTCGCTATCAGACCAGCAATTGTAGCAACAATAGTGCTTATCAAAATATCATGATTCTTGATATGGCTAAGTTCATGCGCAAGAACGCCTTCCATCTCTTCTCTGGATAAAAGCTGCATAATGCCACTGGTAACCGCAACAGAAGCGTGTTGTGCATTTCTACCAGTTGCAAAAGCATTCGGGACTGGCTCATCAATAATATATACTTTAGGCATTGGCAACTGGGCACGTCTAGCCAAACCAGCAACTATTTTAACCAGCTCTGGTGCAGTATTAATATTTACTTCTGCGGCATTATATGCTTTTAAAACAATCGTATCACTGTACCAATAGCTAAAAAAGTTCATCACAACAGAAAATGCTAACATAATAAGCATGCCGTTTTTTCCGCCGACAGCTCCGCCTACACTTACCAGAATCATTGTCAACAATGTCAATAGAAATACTGTTTTTAAACTATTCATTATTCCTCCTAAAGAATGTAGCTATAAGCTATTGTGAATATTATATAAGAGCTTATCTCAACCTTCAAGATATGAAAAGTAAAGAATATGTGAAAAATAAACCAATTTGGTATTATTTTTCTATTTGCGTCTTTATTGCCTTCAACATATTCTCACTGTTTTCACGTACTTTTCTCTTCAAAATTGGATTAAGCAGACCTGCAATCATCGGTATCCCAAATTCAAAATCAACCGAAAGCACAACTTCTACTCCATTATTTGAGTTGGTAAGGCGCCATTCGCCTTCCATCTTTTTTAAGTCGCCTTCCGTTTGCTTATAAGTAATTCTTTTTTCAATATCGTAAAAGTTATCCTTTTCAGTCCAAACAATACGTCTGCCATCAACATTAGAAACCCAATGGCTAAGGGTATAATCAGCACCTTTTTCCAAAATTTTGACACTTTCTAAATCATGCATGAAGCTTGGATATGCTTCCATATTTTTAACTATATTATAAATATCATCGATGCTACCATTAATTATTGTTTTAGTTTCCACAAAAGGCATCTTTGCTACACTCTCCCTTATAATTCCTCAATAACATCATTAATTTGTTGTATAGCTTTACGAAAAGATGTTAAAACTTGATCAATTACTTCTGCAGGCATTATTAAAGGTGGCTCCATACGAATAACTTTAGGATTATTAAGAGTATAAGCAACTAAGATGTTACTATCAATCATCAAAGACATCAGCATACCACCAGCACCTTCTCTAGTCAGCTCAATGCCAATCATCATGCCACGACCTCGTACATCTTTAATTACTAGAGGATAGTCACTCTGAATCTCTTCCAAACCTTTTTTCAAATAGGCACCAACCAAAGCACCGCGATTCAGTAAATCTTCTTCTTCAATAACCTTCAATGTAGCTAAACCAGCTACGCAAGCCATTTGATTGCCACCAAATGTTGATGTGTGCAAGAAAGGCGACTCAATTAAACCAGCCCATACTTCCGGAGTAGCTGTAAAGGAACCAATAGGCATAATACCTCCACCAAGTGCCTTTGCTAATGCCATAATATCAGGAGTAACTTCATCATGGTTTACGCCAAACCATTTTCCGGTGCGGCCAATACCTGTCTGAACTTCATCCGCTATCATTAATACGCCATATTTATCACATAAAGCGCGAACAGCTGTCAGATAACCATCAGGAGGTACAATAATTCCACCTTCACCTTGAATAGGTTCAAGAATTACTGCAGCCGTGTCATTGTCTATAGCTGCTTCCATTGCTGCAATATTACCGAATTCAACATGCGTAAAATTTTGTAATAAAGGCTCAAAGGGTTTTCTGAATAAATCCCTGCCAGTGGCAGTCAAAGAACCATAAGTTTTGCCGTGAAATGCATTTTGAGCAGCTATGTATTTCTTTCTGCCTGTCGCCAGTCTAGCTATTTTTAGTGCACCTTCAACGGCTTCTGTGCCACTGTTAACAAAGAAACTGTACTGAAGATTACAAGGAGTAATCTCAGCTAAGCGTTCAGCTAAGTCAGCCATCGGCCGATTAAATAAGATTTCTCCGCACATCGGAATGGAATCTAGTGCGCCTTTAACAGCTTCTACTACCTTTGGATGGCGATGTCCAAGGCAAAACATACCATAGCCCCCCAGGCAGTCGATAAACTTTCTTCCATCGCTATCAGTAATTATCCAGCCTTCAGCCTCTGCCTCAACACTTGCTAAACCCATAAACCTAAACAAACGCGCTACTGATGGATTAAGATATTTTTCATATTTTCCAATTGTCTCTTCTACAAACATCATACTCACACCTCTGATATATAGATATAATCAATGTACAATACTTGATGCCTTGACAAACTTAATGCCGCTATCTTCTAAAGAACTATAAACTTCAGTCCAAGCCTTAGCAGTATTTGGCCTTGCATGACATATTACCAATGCAACCCCATCTCTATCAGCCATTTCAGCTGCAGCCCAAATATTTTTCTTAATATCATCAACATCCGAACTATTGTCTAGAAATTTTTGATTTTTGGCTGTTGGAACTCCAAGCTCTTCTGCCGTTTGTTCGCCAACGGATTTGGAATATGTATTGCTATCAATAAAAAACAACCCTTGTGTTTTTAGCACTTCAAGCATTGCTTTCATCGTACTGCGATTGGAAGTTGCTCTAGAACCTTGATGATTATTAACACCAATTATGCCAGGCAAACTATTAAGAGCCTCTTTTGTATACGCCTGTACTTCGTCCTTCGTCATACCAACAGTAATCATCTTTGGCTCCGAAGCAGCTGAGGCATTCAAAGGCTCCATGGGCAGATGCAGCATTGCTTCTTTGCCATTACCTTGAATAACCCCCAGAGCAGCGCTGCTGTTAGCCTTAAAAGGCAATATCGCAAAACTCATTTTAATTGGCAGTTCTGACAATTTTTGCACAGGTGCAATGTCATATCCACAGTCATCAACAATAACTGCTAGATTACCGCTATATTTTTTCTGCTTTGTTGCATTATATATTGTCAATTTATCCGTAATACATGTTACTTCTTGAATTCCCGCTTTTCCATAAATAGCAACTTCAAGTACAATTGCTTTACTTCCTGCATATGAAGTATTTTTCCTGGTAATTACGAAAAGATTTTCAGCTTTTGCTTTGCCCGTAATCCATGTAGCTGCGGTTTCTAAGTCTTCTGACGGTTGAATAGCTACTGCTAATTTGCGCTCAGTCCATAAAATATTCCCCTTTTTATCTGCGCGTTCCTCTTTACATTCTGTCAGATCATTATCGGAAATATGCCAAGACGTCTTCGCAGCAAAAATCTCATCAAGCGCTTCATGGGCAGACCTCGCTCTTGCACGCAAGTCTAAATCTGTTGATTGCACTTTGTGTTTTTCATCTTCAATGTTTTTTTTAGCTGTATCTTTATTTGATGCATAAAAAAAGCCACCGGCAACTGCTAAGGCCAAGAAAATAATTAAAAGTAAAAAGCCGCTTCCCCTTGAATTTCTTCTTCTACTTTTTTTTGCCATGTCGTCCTCCTGGTAATTAAGCACGTGGATGTGCTTTGTCATATATCAGTCGTAAACGTTTATTTGTCAAATGCGTATAAATTTGTGTCGTTGAAATATCAGAATGTCCCAAAAGTTCCTGCACTGATCTTAAATCGGCGCCATTATCTAATAAGTGCGTAGCAAAGGAGTGGCGCAATATATGTGGAGATAATTCTTTACGAATACCTGCTTTTTGACCATAATCTTTTATAATCTGCCAAAATCGCTGTCTGGTCATTCCGTTACCATAAACAGTAAGAAACAGATGTTTTTCTTCGTTATTCTCAGCATGTAAAAACTTTGGGCGCACAACATTAAGATAAGTATCTAAAAAACTTATCGCAATTTTACCTAATGGAATTATTCTTTCCTTAGACCCTTTGCCAAAAGCAATTACATACTTCATATTGAGATTTAAATTGGCAACTTTAAGATTGACCATTTCCGATACACGCATGCCAGTTGCATAAAGCAATTCTAACATAGTTCTGTCGCGGTATCCTTCATTATTTGCCGTGTCAGGAGCATCTAAGAGCATCTCAACTTCCCTAAGATTTAGAACCCTTGGCAGCCGTGTTCCCTTCGTTCCTGCTTCAATAACCTGAGCAGGGTCTGAAGAAATATAACCTTCTGCATTCATAAAGCGATAGAAGGATTTTATTGCTGCTAATCTGCGTGCAACACTGGTAGGAGCGTAACCTTTAGTTTTCATATATTGCATATAAGCAATTATATCGGAACGTTTTACTTTCCGAAGATCCTTTGCGGCATTTTCCCGAAAAAGTTCAAGATCACGAACATACGCCTGTTTGGTATTTGGTGATAAACCTAATTCAACGGTAATATATTCAAGGAAAAGTTTAACATCATCAACCATAAAAAGGCCTCCTAAAAAAGAAAAGCTACACTAATAGTGAGCCTTTCCTGATACTTATTCCTTTTTTTCCGCTTTTTCTGCCACCATTATCTGAATGCTTGCCACTGGTGCAATTGTAGAAATAGCATGTTTGTAAACCAACTGTTGCTTGCCATCATTTTCAATAATTACTGTAAAATTATCAAAACCTCTGACAAGTCCTCTTATTTGAAAACCGTTTACTAGATAAATTACAACGGCAAGATTTTCTTTTCTAACATGATTCAAAAAGCTGTCTTGTAAATTAATAGCTGCTTTTGTGGTATTAGTATTCAAATTAAGCCCCCCTCACTAAAATCCGCATCGCTAATATACTAATCTTACAGCAGTTTATATTTTTTAACAAGTATCTGGTACATTTCTTCAACTATCTGATCGTAATCGTCATATCCTTCGATGTCAAACCATTTAATATAGGGCATCTTATTGTACCAAGTCACCTGACGCTTTGCGAAATTACGTGTATACTGCTTAACCTTATCAATTGCTTCGGCCTTCGTAAGCTCACCGCTAAAAAATTGCACAACCTGCTTATAACCTATACTCTTCATAGATTGCGCATCTACAGGTATCCCGGCATCCAACAGCCATCTGGTTTCTTCAAAAAGACCCTCCTTGACCATTGAATCCACACGCAGATTGATACGTTCATATAGTTTTTCTCTGGACATCCGTAATCCAAAGACAACAGCATCGTAAGCAATTTCATCATCACGTTCCTGTGAAACCTTCTCCCCATGCAAAGCGGTTTCAATCGCTCTTATAATTCTGCGTCTGTCATTAAAATGCAATCTATCAGCTTCCCCTTTATCCAGGGCGGCTAATTTTGCGTGCAGTGCCTCGTTACCATATTCATCTGCATAACTTTCCAATTCTTTACGCAGCTCATTTTTTTCATTTATAGCAGCAAAATCATAATTTTCCAAAAGAGCCTTTATATACAGGCCTGTACCGCCAACAATCAGTGGAATTTTGCCTTGCGCATTCAGGTCTAAAATCAGTTTCTCAGCCATCAACTTAAAATCAAATACATTAAAATTTTCTTGCGGTTCCAAAATATTGACAAAGTGATGAGAAACTAATGCCAGTTCCTTGCCACTTGGTTTAGCTGTCCCAATATTCATATTTTTGTAAACAAGCATTGAATCCCCTGATAATATTTCAGTTTTTAAACGAAGCGCCAGCTTTATTCCACAATTACTCTTACCTGTAGCGGTAGGGCCAAGAATGACCACAACTTTTGGTTTCATCTTATTATCTTCTCCTAATGCCATATTTAACTCTGCTGTAGCGGCCGCCTTGCACTTCTGAAATACCAAGCTTTTCAAGTGTCTTAACACTGCTTTCTTTGACAACTACTACAGGTGCAACACGTAGAGCTTGCTCAATAATATCTTCTTCAAGAGGTTTATCATAAGCTACAGGACGTAACGGAATCATATTGGCCGAACTGCTGACAGGATGTCGAAACATTGGATCAAAATAAACGACATCAAAGGAATTATCTGGCACGGCTTTAAGATAATCAGCAGCAGTGGTATGTACAGTTTCAATACGGTGAAAAGCCTCAATCAAGTTTTCATCTTTATCCCGATAATTTAGCAAACCATTTGTAACAACAAACCAGATAGGTATTGAAGCCTCTAAGGCAACTACTCTTCCTTTATCGCCACATATATGGGCAGCTATGGTTGCATCTCCTGCCAATCCCATCGTACAATCCAATACTTTCATGCCACGTTTCAAATCAAGGGCTTCAACGAAATTATCTTTTTCTCCCAGCATAAGCCTTTTTAGCCTCAATGCAGCCATCCCTGGATGGAAAAACAACGTGCCTTCACAGGAAAAAACCTGTGGTCCTTTGTTCGTTGCAACAATCAAGGCATCAAGGTTATTTTCAAGCAATATTGTTTCCAGACTTCCTTTGGAGAGCCTTGCGAGGTAAGCCGCATTTAACTCTATCGCCCACTTTTTAGCAACTGCGGGCAAATTGGGCGAACCGTTCAGCCCTGTTGTAACTGCAAAACGCATAATAATCTCCTAAATTCTTTTAAACATCTTATAAAGCTCTTCTGAAGTAATTTCTATCATGCAAGGGCGGCCATGCGGGCATGTAAAAGGATGCTCCGTATTACAGAGGTCAAGAATAAGAGTTCGCATCTGCCGCATATTAAGAAGCTCGCCTGCCTTAATTGCCCCGTGACACGCGGTATAATGCAAAACACTTTGTCTAAGGTCACTGCCGGAAATTGTTTTCATTTCCGAAATCATCTTTAAAATGTCTCTGACAAAACTCTCCGCTTCTTCATCTTTAATATCTACAGGCAAGCTGGCTATCCTTAACATCTCTTCTCCTGCCTGCTCAATGTCAACACCCAATTGCAAAAATGTCTGACGATTATCTTCGATCAAGACGATTTCTTGGGGTGTTGCATCAATAAACAAAGGCACTAAAAATTGCTGTGAAGGAACATTTTCGTGGCATTTCACCAATTTATCATAAAGAATACGTTCATGCGCGGCATGCTGATCAATTAAATATAAGCATTTCTCAGACTGGGCAATAATGAAAACACGATCGACCTGACCTAAGGGCCAGATTTGGTCCACACCATTATCATAATTCTGCAGTTCTATAGTTGAAGTTTTCAATACATTGTCATTTTCAACAAGTTTCTCCTGCATAACATGTAAAGGTGTTGCTGCTTGTTCAAAAACACTTTGTGCCCCTTGACTTATATAGTAACTCTTGCTGGTTACAATACCAGCAGGCTCATTTTTGTTGCTGTTTTTCCAAATACTGTCCTGTAAATACTCTCGCGTTTTAATCGCCGCATTTGAATTAACTGGAAGAGACAATTCTTCTTTACGTGAAAATGTGTCTTGAATCTCCTGCTCAGATACTGCGGCACTAAGAGGCGTCGTTAAAGCACTAACCAATGCGTGATAAACTGTGCGGTAAACCATTCCCTCATCACTGAATTTAATTTCACTCTTTTGCGGATGAACATTTACATCAATGCTTGAAGCATCAACAGTAATTTTCAAGACGGCAAAAGGAAAGCCAGCTTTGGGAATCTGAGATTGATAAGCATGATCAATTGCTTTGGATATCATGCGATTACTTATTATCCGCCCATTCACAAAAATTGTCTGCCACTGGCGGGTTCCCTTTAACAAAGTAGGTTTACCGACAAAACCACTAATGGTAATGCCATTTTCCTCACAAAAAACCGGCAGTAATTCTTTACCTACATTTTTGCCATACAAGGCAACGATCGTATCGACTGCATCACTATTGCCAGGAGTGCTAACGACCATTCTCTCATTATTAACCAATTGAAACCTTACATCCGGGCGTGATAAAGCAACTTTACATATAACATCGCTGATGTACCGACCTTCAGTATTTATTGTACGTAAGAACTTTCTGCGGGCAGGAACATTAAAGAACAAATTTTCAACAATTACAGTAGTACCCACAGCACCACCTGATGATATACATTCCAGGCTTTCGCCGCCGTCTATGGAAATAGATGTGGCGAGGTCTTCGCTTGCAATCCTGGTCAGCATTCTAAATTTTGAAACAGAAGCAATACTTGGCAATGCCTCACCGCGAAACCCCAGAGTATTAAGGCTTAATAAGTCCTCAGCCATGCGTATTTTGCTTGTAGCATGCCTTAAAACCGCAAGACGGGCATTTTCCTCTGACATGCCACTCCCATTATCGACAACGCGAATATATTCGATTCCACCATCCTGAATCGTTATGTCAATCTTGTCGGCACCGGCATCAAGAGAATTTTCTACCAATTCTTTCACCACAGATGCTGGTTTTTCTACAACTTCACCAGCAGCAATTTGGTTAGCTGTATTTTGATCCAAAATATAGACTTTATGCTCCATTATAAAAGGCCGCCCTCTCTTTTAGCTTCCTCCTGCAGTTTATATAAAGCATTTAATGCTTCTAAAGGAGTCATCGTCATGACATCCATTGATATCAGGCTTTGGCATAAAGATTGTGTGAATAGGGATTCCTGATGGTTGTTCTTTTCTGATTTTATATTTGTACCTGTCTGTTCAGCACAATGCGTTTTTTTGTCAAAACCATCATATTCTTGCAGAATTTCCTCAGCACGACTAATCACTTTTTTCGGCAAACCAGCCAGCTGAGCAACATGTATACCATAACTTCTGTCAGTGCCACCAGGTATAATCCTTCTTAAGAAAATTACTTCCTTGCCTCGTTCTTTGACCGCAACAGAGTAATTTTTAACTTCCGGCATAACATTTTCCAGTTCAATCAATTGATGGTAATGTGTAGCAAATAAAGTTTTTGCTTTAATTTTCTCGTTAATAAACTCAACAACTGAACGTGCAATGCTCATGCCGTCAAATGTGCTTGTACCGCGGCCAACTTCATCAAGAATTATAAGACTGTCTGATGTCGCATAACGGAGAATTTGTGCTACCTCGTTCATTTCAACCATAAATGTACTCTGACCAGTAGCTAAGTCATCGCTGGCGCCTACGCGTGTGAAAATCTTATCTACCGGACAGATGCTAGCAGCTCTGGCAGGAATAAACGAGCCTATTTGTGTCATAAGTACCAGGAGCGCCACTTGTCTCATATAAGTAGACTTACCTGCCATGTTTGGGCCTGTCAGCACAATCACCCTTTGTGTCTGAGCATCCATCATTGTATCGTTAGGCACAAATATCTCTCGCTGTAATAGCTTTTCAACAACAGGATGGCGGCCATCCTTAATCGATATTTCATGCCTGTTATTTAATTCAGGTCTTATATAGTTATTGCGAAAGGCGACAATTGATAATGAGAGCAAGGCATCAATATTGCCAAGCGAACGTGCTGTTGTTTGTATTTCTACCATTTTGGCTCTGATTTTATCTCTTATTTCATTGAAAAGATAATATTCAAGTTCCTGAATTTTTTCTTTCGCACTAAGAATTTTATTTTCAAACTCTTTTAGTTCCGGAACAATGTACCTTTCTGCATTTACAAGTGTTTGCTTACGGATAAAATACTCCGGTACCAAATTAACATTACCCTTGGAAACTTCAATATAATAACCAAAAACTTTATTGTAACCAACTTTTAAATTCTTAATTCCGGATTCTTCTTTGATTCTTAGCTCAAAATCACGCATCCAGATTTTATTGTCTCTGGCAATCGTGTGAAGTTCATCAAGTTCGGCATGATAACCGTCACGAATCATGCCGCCTTCCCGAATAGTAAAAGGTGGCTCATCGACGATAGCAGAAGCAAGCAAACTGTATATATCTTCATGCAAGGAAATTTCATTATTCGAACGGCTGATTAATCTTGTCGCGTTTGATGCTAATAGCGCTTTTACCGCGGGCAATACTTCGAGTGAATTCCTTAAAGAGACTAAATCCCTTGCATTGGCTGAACCAACTTCTAGACGAGCTAATATCCTCTCCAAATCAAATACGCTCTTTAGCTTTTCACTTAAGCTTTCCCGTAATGAAACGTTCTCAACAAAGGCACTGATTGCTTCTTGCCTTTCGATAATCGATGTAAAATCTAATAATGGACATTCTATCCATTGCCTTAATTTTCTGCCGCCCATGCTGGTAGACGTCTGGTCAAGCACCTCAAGCAGAGTTCCGTGCTTTGTACCATCACGCATATTTTTAACCAGTTCCAGGTTACGAATTGCCGTTGCATCAAGATTCATGAACTTTTCTTTATCAATACACACAAGGCGATTGATATTCGTAAGATCTGATTTAACGGTCTCGTGAAGATAGGAAAGCATCATCTCCACGGTGTTTTTGACAATCGGGGAATATGAAACATTGTTTCCAAAATGTTGTGAAAAATAATCACTACCACTGTTTCCAAAAACATATCTGCTTATCATGCACTGTGGCAGCCTTTGTTGCAAAAGCTGTTCCAACCAAACCCACTCATCACCGCCACCAGATAATACTATCTCTGAAGGCTGCAAACGATATAACTGTTCCCATACCGCATCTTCGCTGCTATCACCTTTTACTGAATACCAAAGACATTCTCCAGTAGAAACGTCAACTGCAGACATGCAAAGCTCACAATCAAGACTTGTGAGTGTAACAAGATATTGATTGTGATTTGCCTCCAGCAATTGTTCATTGAGGGCAGTACCTGGTGTAATGATTTTTATTACTTCACGTCGTACAATTCCTTTGGCCAACTTTGGATCCTCTACCTGCTCACATATTGCGATACGATAGCCTTTACCCACAAGCTTGGCAATATAGCCTTCAACCGCATGATAAGGCACACCGCACATAGGTATCTTATCTTCAAGACCACCGGCACGGCCAGTCAGGGTAATATTCAACTCTTTGGAAGCAGTCAGGGCATCTTCGAAAAAAAGTTCATAAAAATCACCTAATCTGAAGAACAACAGCTCGTTCTCATGCTGTCTTTTTACTTCTAAATACTGCTGCACCATCGGGGTGTATTCTGAGGTCATGATTCCGCCTTTCCTTTCAATAACCAGGTTTGCGCTGAGGTAATTTCAATATTGACAGACTGCCCTATAGTATATTCTTTCCCCATGACAGGCCACAATACCAACTTATTGGTTCTCGTCCTGCCGGCCCAGATTTCACTGTTACTTTGACTTGGTCCTTCTGCGAGCACTTCCAGTTTTTTGCCGATAAGCAGCTTGTTTTTAGCTAGACTATTTTCATTTTGAACTTCCATCAAACGATTAAGACGTTCTTTTTTAACATCCAAGGAAACCTGATCTTCATAACCAGCAGCAGGCGTGCCTGATCTTTTTGAATAAATAAAAGTGTATGCGGCATCAAACTGAACTTCTCTCATTAAACTTAGCGTATCTTGAAAATCTTCTTCCGTCTCACCGGGAAAACCAACAATAATATCAGTTGTTATTGCAGCTTCAGGGCAATATTTCTTTATAGAGTCAACCAATTCAAGATATTTATCACGAGTATAGCCTCTGTTCATGGCTTTTAAAATACGATTACTGCCAGATTGCGCAGGAATATGAAAATTTTCGCAAATATTCTTACACTCAGAAACAACCTTGACTACTTCTTCGCTCATATCGCGCGGGTGGCTAGTCATATAACGAATACGTTCTACGCCAGAAATATCGTTACATTCTTTGAGCAGTTCAGCAAATGAATGGCGGTTTCCCTGGTCTTTGCCATAGGAATTAACATTTTGGCCCAACAAGGTAAATTCTTTAAATCCTTCTGCAACAGCACGTTCAATTTCTTTTTTTATACTTTCTTTACTACGACTCCGCTCTCTGCCACGTACATAAGGTACAATGCAGTAGGTGCAAAAATTATTGCAACCGTACATAATGGGAATCCAGGCTGCGAAGCTACTCTTCCTGATACATTGACCTTCAAACTCAGTTTCCTTTATGCTGACATCATCATAAACCTTTTGTCTTTTATCAGCTAAAAAATCAAGTAGAATTGCTTTAAAATTATTTACCTGCGCAGTACCGATTAACAGATCAATCTGTGGATATTTCTTAACTAATTTATCCCCGCCTTTTTGTGCCATACAACCAGCTACGCATATAATTTGTCCTGGGTGACCAGCTTTAACACCCTTTAGCTCACCAATTTTGCCTAAAATTTTCTTTTCGGCACTTTCACGCACACAGCAAGTATTAACAACCACTACATCCGCATCATGATAATCATTGGTAACGCTGTAGCCTAAATCGCTTAGCTGCCCAGCAAAATGTTCTGAATCAGACTCATTCATCTGACATCCATAATTTAAAATTGTATACTTCTTGTCGATCATCTAATTACTCCTCAAATAGCATAAAATCAAATTCGTACTTCTTTATTATAAACGAGATACCTCGATTAAACAAATAAAACAAGGCTCCATAAAGGGCCTTGCTTTGTTTGCTGTAATGGTACCTATTTTAAAGTGAAACGTTTTCTGCCTCAGTTTTAAAGCTGCGATACTTATCATGAATAATTCTAAGAGCAGTCGATATAGCCTTTTTTGCATTTCCTTGATATTTCCTGTCTAAAATAGCCTGAATCTCTTCTGAACCTTTTGAAAGATCATAGCCTATGAGTAAATCAGATACATAATTACGTGCCAATTTCGTGGCAAGTGTACAATCAGCGTCTGTAATAATACCAGTCTCTATATCTACGACGACAATCAGACCAATTACCTTATAAACTTCCGCAGCCGTAATCCCCACAGGAACTTTCGCATAACCCGAGAAGAGCACCATTTCGTGTTGTTTTTCATTTGACAAGGCAATTGTCCTCCTTAAATATTGTAAGTTATTTTTCTATCTGCTGATATGACCGATAAACTCTTCACATCAACATTTACTTCTTTTACCCCCATTGCAGTCATCATTTCAACTTTTTCTTTAACTCTATGCTGCAATGTTTTAACAACCTCAAAAATGCTAGCCCCATAAAACAAAACAAGGTCAATATATATAGTCATTCCCTTAACAGGATCTGAAGGACGGCGGACCTTAATGCTTGTAACTCTGTCAATACCGCGTAATTTATCTACAATAATGTTAACAATATCAATTACAACATAATCAGAAATTGCAAGTTTTCCATAATAACTAAATGCAGGTCTTACAATAGATTTATCATCACTAACCTTAACTTTTTTCTTTCTAGAGAACAAGTGATGCGGCAAATCAATTAAAATGCCAGATAGATGAGGTTTTAACTCAACAGTCGGCACGGGAACGATGTGTTTCCCCTCTTTGAGCCTTATTTGCCGTGCCCTGTTTATTTCATGTCTGCTCGCAATATCTTGAATTTTAACAATTTTTACAGGCTTTGGCAGCCCTAGACGGGCACAAATTTTTAAAGCCATATTTACAGACGTACCTATTACTAATAGATTATCTATTTTTGCTTCAGCAATCGCTTTTTTTACTTCATCTACATGCTCCTGATCAGAAAAAATAGCGCGCTTTACCGCTTGTATCCTATTCTGCTCGCTTTTCGCAGAGGAACCGGCAAGAATCTTAGTTCCCTTAATCAAGAGGCCGTCATCAATAATAGCTTCACTTTTGTTATCATGCGCAACAGACAAAGCTCTATGACTTTTGCCGGTACCGCTAGGTCCGACAAACGCAACTACTTCCATGATGACCTCCCAAACACTATATATTTACTTATATTCTATCACATATTCAACATTTTTATATAGAACTGGAAAAACTCCCAATTGATATGGAAATCTACCTTGATCACCATGGAAGTCTGAACCACCGCTCATAAGCAGTTTATATTTTTTTGCCAGCGCTCGCCATGTAAGCACTTCACTTTTAGCAGATGGATGCCATACCTCAATGCCATCAAATTTTATAGTATCAAGTAAACTCTTTACTAAAGTTAAATCCTGCAGCTCACTTGGGTGAGCTAAAAAAGCGATTCCATCAGCCTTATGAATTAAATCTACTGCTTCAGCTGGAGATAATTTTGGCTGAGGTACATAGCCAGGTTTGCCACGCTTAAGCAAAATATCAAAGGCTTCCTGAATATTTTTAAAATAGCCTTTTTCTACCAATGCTTTGGCCACGTGTGGTCTCCCAAAAGCACGATGTGATGCATCTGCTGCCTCCACTGCAATATTATAACCAAGGGACTTTACTTTATCAACAATTTGAGCCAACCTAATTTCACGTGCATGTCTGAGTTCATTAGTACGTTGCAAAAGTGGTTCATAGTTTTCGTCGAAATGATAACCAAGAACGTGTATGGCTTTTTCTCCTATCTGTGTTCCCAGCTCTATGCCCGAAAATATTTTTGGCCCGTCACAAATTGTAGTAATGTATTCCCTGGCAGCAATAAATCCATTCACCGAATCGTGGTCAGTAATTGCTATTACACCAATATTTTTTTCTTTGGAAGCATCTACTATCTCTCTCGGCGTGAGAAAGCCGTCTGAAAAGGTACTATGTATATGCAAATCAACAAGCATACTATATTCCTTTCACAAGTTCTACTAAAGTAGCCACGCCTATACCTGTAGCGCCCTTAACCAAATAGCCTTTTGTTTTCTGAGTTGTTGAAGTTCCTCCAATATCAATATGAGCCCAAGGTATATTCTCATCAACAAATTCAGCAATAAATAATCCTCCGGTAATTACGCCGCCTGGTCTTCCTGCACTATTCAACAAATCAGCAATATCACTTTTTATTGCTTCCTTGCATTCTGGCAATGATGGCAGACGCCAATATTTCTCTCCTGACACTTTGCCGGCTGATATTATTTCTTTACATAGATTGTCATTATTACTTACAATAGCCGCCGTTTCGTTTCCCAAGGCTATAATAACTGCACCAGTCAAAGTTGCAATATCAATTACTTTTGAAGCACCCTGACGGCAGGCATACCAAACTGCATCCGCAAGCACCATTCTACCTTCAGCATCGGTAGATACCACTTCTATTGTCTTACCATTAGCCGCCTTAATTATATCACCTGGTCTGGTTGCTGTACCAGATGGCATGTTTTCAGCACAGGCAGCTATTGCCATTACATTACAAGGCAATTTCATTGCTGCAATAGCCCTGATAGCACCCAATACAGCTGCTGCTCCTGCCATATCGTCCTTCATTTCTCCCATACCAGCTTCCGGCTTAATTGAGATACCGCCGCTGTCAAATGTAATACCCTTACCGACTAAAGCAATCCATTTTGAATCATTAGAGCCTTGATATTTCAAAGTAATAAGTTTCGGTTCTGCGGCAGATCCTTTTCCCACAGCTAGCAGCGCACCCATTTTTTTCTCTTTCATAGCCTCTGTACCCAGAATTTCACATGCGAGGTTAAACTTATCTGCTATTCGATGCGCTTCTTCAGCAATATATTGAGGTTGTACAATATTTCCAGGACGATTTACCAAATTTCTGGTCCAAATAATACTTTCACACAAAATATTTGCTTCAGAAATTATATCATTAGCTTGTAAATCCTTTGAATATACTTGAATTATTCCATCGAAATCATTTGCAGCTTCGCTTTTATATTCATTAAATTCATAACTGCCAAGTATTAGCCCCTCAATCAAAGCACTTAAATAGAAATGATCATCATTTGAAATGACCGGAGAAGAATAGACCAGAGTTTTTTCGCCTTTTGCTTTTATTATAGCTCTGGCAGTTTCTCCTGCAGCTTTACGCAGAATATCCGGTGTTAATTTGTCTGCTCCACCCAAACCCGCAATTATAATCGTCTTAAAGCCACTGGTAGAATTTAAAACAATACTAATACTGTTGCCAAAATCGCTGATTTTTTTATCTTTATCCGCGAGTTGTTTAATCAAATCAAAGTAAGGAATTGCTTCATTTGCATAATCTTCTTTTGTAAGCAGAATTGCAACGACATCAGTTTCATCTATGCGCTGTACTACATCAACAGTTAATTGTTGATTGTATAAATTTTTAAACTCTTTCATTTCCTCTGTAATCATATCAAATGCTCCTTTATATAACTATATACCACAAATCTTCGACAAGACAAAAGAAAAAACCTGCTACCATTAAAACTGACAGCAGGTTTTTAAAAATTATTTCATCAAACCGTATTTTCTAAATTCATCACATACCTTTGCTTTTTCTGCCGTAGACATAGGTACCAGAGGTAGTCTGACAGGCCCAGCATTAATCGGAGTTAACATTGAAACAGCCTCTTTAACTGGTATTGGATTAGTTGTTATAAACATGGCTTTTGCTATAGGCAACATTTTAGCATTTAAATCCATAGCTTCTTTTACTTTTCCAAGTTCGTAAGCCTGCATCAAATCTTGCAACAATTGTCCCCCGGTATTGCTCACAACACTGATAAGTCCTGTGGCACCAACAGACATAAAAGGCAATACCAGCATATCATCGCCACTATAAATAGAAAAATCTTCGGGCAAGACTGAATACAATTCTGCGACTTGAGCGACACAACCGGCAGCTTCCTTTATGGCAACAATATTTTTGCAATCCTGAGCTAAACGTAGTACCGTTTGAGGTAATATATTGGAACTTGTACGACCAGGCACATTATATATGATTACTGGTAATTCCGTAGCATCAGCAATTGCTTTGAAATGCTGATAAAAACCTTCTTGCGGTGGTTTATTATAATAAGGACCAACAACTAAGAAACCATCAACACCAGTTGCCTCTGCCGCTTTTGTCAATTCAATTGTACCTAAAGTGTTATTTGAACCAGTCCCTGCAATAACAGGAACCCTCTTATTTACTTTTTTTACAACTGTACGAAATAATTTAAGCTTTTCTTCTGTTGATATGGTTGGTGATTCACCTGTTGTTCCGCATACAACTAAACCATCAGAGCCATTATTGATCAACCAATCAGCAAAATCCGCCATAGCTTCATAATTAATACTGCCATCCTGATTCATTGGCGTTACCATAGCCGTAAGTAATCTACCAAAATATGGTGCTTTCATAAAAACTCCCCCTATCATTTCATAAATTAAAGCTCAAATGCATCATGTAGAGCTGTCACAGCATCATTTAAACGTTCCTGACTAATTATTGCTGAAATGGTAGTATCAGAATCCACAGTTTGTAGAATGGTAATACCTTTTTCAGCCAAAGCAGCAACAAACGTTGCCATTATTCCAGGGACACCGCGCATTCCTGAACCAACCGCTGATACTTTGGAACATTCAGCATGAACTTCAAAAAAATAGCCCAAATCATTCAGTAATTTACATGTTTTTTCTGCATCGAACATGAAAACAGAAAACATCGATTGTTCAGGCTGTAAATTTAAACAACCAACGCTTATGTTGTTATGAGCCAAATCATCAAACAGTTTATGTCCGCTATTTACATCATTACCGTCAAGTCTGACTTTAAACTGCGCCAAATCTTTGAGATAGGCCACACTGCTGATAACCCGACCAGGTTCAGTAGAATTTTTCTCTACAACATCTTCATTACAAATCAAAGTGCCGGGCGCATCAGAAAAAGTAGATTTAACAACGATGGGGATTTCTTTCTCCATGGCAATTTCTACTGCTCGGGCATGTATTACCTTTGCACCTTGGTGCGCCATTTGACAAACATCACCATAGGAAACGCAGTCCAGGATGCTGGCATCAGATACTACACGGGGATCTGCTGTCATTATACCTTCAACATCCGTGTAAATTTCTACACAGTCGGCTTCTAATGCTACGCCAAGTGCAGCAGCTGTTGTATCACTGCCTCCTCTGCCAAGAGTGGTAAATCTACCGTCTTCAGTAACCCCCTGAAAACCGCAGACCACCGGTACGATACCTGCATTCATATACAACAGTAAATTTTCATGGTTTATATTTCTGATTTTCGCATCTCCGAAATTGGCATCAGTTTTGATACCAGCTTGCCCACCAGTTAAGGCTGCTGCATTAATGCCGACGCTTTGCAAAGACGCAGCCATAACAGCCGCTGAAATAAGTTCTCCACAGCACATAATGGTATCGAGATCACGTGAATCTACAGCATGGTTCTCTCTTTTTATTATTTCAATAAGACTATCAGTAGCATAAGGATCGCCTTTTCTGCCCATAGCTGAGACAACTACTGCAGGCGTAAAACCGGCTTTAATTGCCTCCATGACTTTATTTCTTGCTGCTATTCTTGCTTCTCCAGTTGCTACAGATGTACCACCAAATTTTTGTATTATTATTTTCATTGTCATTTTCCCTTATTTTCAAATCCATCCATTTTTAATCATAGTTTCAGCAATTTGTAAGGTATTTAAGGCTGCGCCTTTTCTTATTTGGTCACCAACTACCCACATATTAAAAGAATTTTCTGCAGATTCATCTCTTCTGAGTCGACCAACATAAACATCATTCTTATCTGAGGTAAAAATTGGCATCGGATATATCTGTTTCTGCGGATCATCTTGCATCTGCACACCAGGAAAATTAGAAATAGCATCTTTAATTGCTGCCAAATCCAAGTCCTTTTCCAATTCGACATTAACTGATTCAGAGTGACTGCGATAGACAGGCACGCGAACTGTCGTAGCCGTAATTTTCATATCATAGTCTTCGAGAATCTTTCTGGTTTCATTAACCATCTTCATCTCTTCTTTAGTGTAAAGATTATCTAAAAAGATGTCAATTTGCGGAATCAAATTGAAAGCAATCGGATAGTGCTTCTCAAGGCTGGCACTAGGAAGTATTTTTGCTTCCATCTCTTTACCCTCAGAATACGCCTTAACTTGATTTGTTAATTCATCAATTCCTTCTTTACCAGCACCAGAGACTGCCTGATAAGTTGAAACAATAATTCTTTTAATTTTCGCAAGATCATAAATTGGCTTCAATGCCATTACCATGATTATAGTTGAACAATTAGGGTTAGCTATTATGCCTTTATGCTTCAAAATAGCTTGTGGGTTAACTTCAGGTACAACAAGAGGAACCTCAGGATCCATGCGGAAAGCACTGGAATTATCGATGACAACAGCTCCAGCCTTAACCGCATATGGTGCAAACTCCGTACTGATTGAACCACCGGCAAACAAAGCAATATCAATATCCTTAAAGGATTCACTTGTTGCCTCTTCCACAATGTATTTTTTCCCCATAAATGGAATTTCAGTTCCAGCACTACGGCTGGATGCAAGCAATCTCAGCTCTGCAAAAGGGAAAT
>JBFWIF010000026.1:0-27196 GCA_050256135.1 Acidaminococcaceae bacterium
AAGTAAGCAGGACCGACAGACAGGAATTAAAAACAGTTTTTGATGAGTTCATCGAGGTCGCAGACATCCATAACGATTCCGAAGTTGACCGGGTGGTAGCCGGCATCGTCAGCCAAAGAAAAATAAAAGCCATTTACGGCTCTTATGAATCGGCAATTGAAATCGCCGGCCGTCTGAGAAGCAAATTCAACATACCCGGAATGACTGAAGAAGAAACTTTAAAAGTGCGCAACAAGGCTTTGATGAAAACCGTCATGAAACAAAATGGAATTGCAACGGCGGACTTCACTATCGTAAACACACTAAGCGACCGTCTGCGCCTTCTTGCAAAGCTGGACAAGCCTATGGTTGTAAAGCCAATTAACGGTGCTGCTACCAAACACACCTATAAAATCGATGGTTTTCAAGATCTTTTTAAAGCTACGACGCTGAAGGCTCTGTTCAGGCATAAAACTATTTTGGCTGAATCCTTCATTGACGGTGAAGAATATCATTGCGATTCCATCGTAGTCAACGGCAAGATAATTTTTTCCTCCGTCTCTAAGTATTTCTGCAACTGCCTTAATGCCCTTAATTCGGAATCCCCATGGGGATCGATCTGTTATCCTGCAAGTTATGACAGTGATGACGTCATAAGCAGCATTAAAAATTTAAACGAAAGAGCGGTCAAAGCCTTAAATATTCAAAACTCCGTTTGCCATCTGGAGGCCTTTGTCGATAAGCAAAGCAATGTCACTTTTGGCGAAATTGCGGCCAGAATCGGCGGCTCCCCCATGATTCCGGAAGCTGTGAAAAATACTTATGGCGTTGACCTTCATAAGGCTTTTGTCGATTTAGAAATGCATAATTACAACCATCATTATGATCCTAAGCCTATTTTAACAGGCTGGACCTCTTTTCCTTCCAGACGGGGAACTGTTACCAAAATTTCGAGCGAGGCAGACTATGCCAATGTCGAAGGACTGGTTAAGGTGAAAATTTTAAATAAAATCGGTGACAGACTCAATATACGAAAAAATACATCGATCAGAACCGGTTACATTGTAATGGAAGACACTGACTATGAGCAATTAATTAAAAAATTAGCTGATGCCTGCAGCCGTTTTCAATTAGAAGTCAAATAGCTTTAAGTTATGCTGATCTAAAACTTGAAGTCAGGGGGTCTTTACATGAAGGTGTTGGTTTTTCTATCAGCTTTTCCTTATATCAATGAATTCCTGACCGAATATACAGAGTACTACAAAGTACTTATTGCCGATAAAAAAAGCAAACTTAATCAAGCAGAGTTAGAACATTATTATGACGAAGTTTTCATTATAGATGACATCCAACGCAAGGAAGATGTGGAAAAAATTTTTATAAAGATAATGGAAACAAAAGAAATAAAAGCAGTGTATACCACCTATGAGCCGGTTGTCGAAGTGGCCGGATATCTGCGTGAAAGGTTCAATATACCAGGTATGAACTATTCTGAAGCTCTAAAGGTCCGGAATAAGCATCTCATGAAAAAAACAGCTGTCGAAAACGGCATTGCTACGGCAAAGTTCTCTCTGGTCAAAAGTTTAAAGGAATTATGCGCATTTATCAAAGAAGCGGGTTATCCGATAGTCATCAAACCGGTGAGCGGCTGCGCAACCAGCTATACCTTCAAAATAAGTTCCTTCGGCAGTTTTTTTAATGTTAATGTAATCAAAATGTTATGCAGACACAAGGAGTTTCTCGCCGAAAAATTTATTGATGGTCACGAGTATCATTGCAATTCAATAATTGTGAACGGTGAAATCGTTTTTTCTTCCGTCGGGAAAAATCTATACAATAATATGGAGACAGTACTGGACAGCAAGCCCAAAGGTTCCATTGCCTTTCCCGCCTACTGCGACAACGACCGGCCTATCAGGGACATCAAGAGTTTTAACGAACGCCTGGTCAATTGCTATGGCATAAGGGATGGCATCAGCCATGCGGAGGTTTTCGTAGACAGCCGCGGAGTCATTTATCTCGGCGAAATAGCTGCCAGAATCGGCGGGGTGCCTATCGGTGACTGTATTAAAAATACCAGCGGCGTGGATATCAACAAGGCTTATATTGATGCTCCAATTGACAACTTTCAGGCTGGCAGCATCAACGAGCGCCCTGTTTTCACAGGCTATCTCACCTTTCCCTCCAAAGCAGGCGAGTTGGTCACGATTTCAGATGAAAGCGACTTTTCCCATCTGGACGGTATCAAAGAGATTAAGGTCCTTAATAAGCCGGGCGACCGCTTGATGAGACAGAAAAACACGGCAGTACGGACAGGCTATATCATCATTGAAGACGAAAGCTATGACCGCCTTAAGGAAAAACTGCTTGACGCCTTCCAAAGTTTTAGGCTGACCGTTAAATAATATCCGCAAGTCATACATCGATTATACTTCGAAAGGCGGCACTAAATTGCTGTTTCCGTGGATTAAAGCGCGCAGGCAGGTAAAGCATTACGAGCAATATAGTAAGAGCCAATGGTATTCTTCTGCGCAACTAAAAGCCCTGCAAGAAGAAAAGCTGCTTGCTCTTCTTACTCACGCTGCTAAAAATACACCTTACTATAATAAAATATTGAACTTGGGTAAATTGACAAACTCTTCAGCCCTTGAATATCTCCCTTCTCTTCCAATCTTGGACAAGCCTTTGCTGCAAGCGGAGTTCCTCAACCTGATCAGCGACAGCAGCGCCGGCTTTACCGGGCACATCCATTCATCAGGCGGAACAACGGGGCAACCCGTAAAGTATTATCTGGATGATAATCTTAAAGTCATCGGCAAGGCAATCGAAAGACGCGGAGATTTCGAGTGGACACATACCCATCCCCAATGCCGCAAGGCTATCCTCTGGGGCCGCGTAGATACGAAAAAGCGCCGCCTCTCCTTGTTGCGCGGTTTTTTAAACAAGCAATGGAAATATTATGCTTATAAAGCATCCGAGAACGATCTGGCGGCCATTGCCAAATCTCTCGCCACCGTCCGTCCCGAATTAATCATGGGTTATTCCTCAATGCTGGGCATAATCGCAGAATATCTGCTTCAAAAAGGCATCAAGGATATTCGCCCCAAAACTATCCTGGCCACGGCCGAAATGCTGACTGAAGAAACAAGGTTGCTTGCGATGCAGGCTTTTGGCTGCCCGGTCTATAACCGTTACGCTTCCAGCGAGTTTGGCCTTATTGCCAGCGAATGTGAAAAGGGTAATCTCCATATTCACACGGAACGCTTCGTGTTGGAGGTTCTCAAGGACGGAAAGCCTGTCCCGCCCGGCGAGGAAGGCGAAATATTTATAACTGATTTGGATAATTACGCTTTTCCTTTTCTGCGATACGCTACCGGTGATATAGGTGCGGTGTCTCCTATTCCTTGTTCCTGCGGACGAGGTTTGCCGGTATTAAAAAAGCTCTCGGGAAGAACAGCCGACTATATCAAAACACCGTCCGGTATTGCGGTACTCGCAGTTGAAACCTTTACAGCCTTTCGCACTGTTTGCTCTAATCATGAAATAAAAAGAGTGCAAATCGTCCAGCGGGCCTTGGATACAATTATTGCCCGCCTTGTTATCGGCGACGGTTACAGCGCTCAAATGGAAGAACGGATGCGCAGCATGCTTTTTGAACTTTGCTTTAATAATACTGGCATTAAACAAATTGGCTTCGAGTACGTGAAAGCGCTTGATGTTGCCCCATCTGGGAAAATCCCTTTTTATATATCCATGCTTGAAGGAGAGTGAGCAAACATTGTCTGCTAAAAAAACTTCTGACGAACAATTGTCAGTCATGCTGCTGTTTTCCCAAGCTTGGGATATTGGCGGCGCAAAGACGCACATCGAAACATTGGTGCAGCAGCTCAGGCAAAACGGCAATAGAGTCGTCCTCGTCGGTAACGATGAAGAGATTGTTCAGCAATTTAAAAGCATTCAAGCTTATTGCATCAACTATCGTTCTCTGAATCCTTTGTCAATAATTAGAAACTACAGCCTTCTCAAAAAACTAATTAAAAAACACCGGGTGCAAGTAATTCATGCTCATCAACGGACTGCCTGCGCCTATGCATGGCTTTTAATGAAGACTTTCAATATTCCTTATACCATAACTTTCCATGACAAATGGCGTCGCTTGCACAGGATATATAAATTCTTGCTGCCGGACCGTTGCGTTGCAATAAGTCAAGGAGTAAAAGACCACATCGTCAGCTTGTTTGAACTAAAAGACGCACAAGTTGAAATAGTGGAAAACGGTGTCCAAATTGAAGGGCAACTCTCCAATAATGGCTCTATGCCAAACTCCGGTCAAAAAAAGACGCTCATTCTGCATGCTACGCGCTTCGACGCCAAAAAGACACCCATCGTCCTGCTGCTATGCGATTCCATTGCCAGCTTAGCCCCTGATTTTCCTGAAATTGAGCTTGTTATTGCAGGAGATGGAATACTACGATCAGCCGTTGAAGAAAAAATTAAAGATACGAACGCCAAATGCTGCAAGGATATTATCCGGTATATAGGTCCGCGCAATGATGTTTCCAGTTTGGTCAAAGAGATGGACATTGCCGTTGGCACCGGTAGATTTGCGCTCGAAGCGATGGCCGCAGGCAAACCTGTTGTCGCAATTGCCAATGGCAGCGATTTTCCGGGGATTATCAATAAACACAACTGGCAACAGGCCAGCCTGACAAGCTGGACCCGAGGGGACAAAATAATTACAGAAGATAATTTGATTTGTGAAATTAAGCAGCTGATCTCTGACACGGCCTTAGCCCATGATTTAGGCAAGTTCGGTCAAGAACTGATCAGCCGTCACTTTAGTGCCGACACAATGACAACTCGCTTATGCAACTTCTATTATGAATTGATAGCAAACGCTGAACGCGTCCTGCCACAAAATAAATAAAAAGAGAAGCTGGTTTAGACATTAATCATCAAAACCTGCTTCTCTTTTTTTAGTTATTTGTACTCCCTTAGGAAGATCAATAGGTGCAAAAATTATTTTGCTAATATTTTATAATACTCCGCATGTATCCGCTCAAGTTCAGCATATAATTTTTCCGGCGGCACTATTAATTTGGCCCGCATGAGACGCATTCCCAGCTCGACTGCTTCTACCATAGCCTTATCACCGTGCCGAAGCAGGATTGTTAAAAAGCCTGCGGCGAAAATGTCGCCGGCACCGGTAGCATCGACGATTTCCTCATTGCTTAAAACATCGATCGGGAAAATCTGCTCACTGATTTCTCTACTCTCCCGCTGATAAATTTTTACTTCTGTTTCTTCCTTGACTATGAGCCTTGCCTTCTCTTGCCCCGCACTCAAAATCCGCTCGGCCTTTGTCAGATCTGTTTCGGCAATATTACCGCCGGCAAGCTTATTAAACTCAATCGTGTTCAAAAAAAGAAACTCTGACATCCTTATAATATCCGAAACAGATGGTTTCAAATCTTCTAGCCAACAGTATCCCGGGTCGCAGCTTATTTTCAGCAATGGATTCCTGCCTTTGGCGTCCTTAAGCAGCCGTGCAAGCAGGACAGCGATGCGTCCGTCAGCAAATTGCGTTACCTGCAATAGTCTGGCGTTAACGACATATTCTAAAATAGCCTGAAAATTATCCTCCAAATAAGCAGCCATATCATTATTGCTGCCAGGCGCAAACAAGAAAGACCTGATGCCGTCGTGATTTAGTGACAAGCACAGACCGCAGCTCTTGGCCGTTTGAAATTTCACATATTGGTAATTAACGCCTAATCCCTGCATTGACCTTGCAAAATCAAGGCCGCTGCTGCCGGTATGACCGGCAACGCCTACGCAGCCGATACTGAGACCAGATATTAGTGCCGCCATCGCGCAAATAGTGTTGAAAGCCGAGCCGCCCAATGTTGCCCTGAAACAGTCTTGCCCCAGGCTGGCAATAAGTTGCTCTATAGCTGATTCATCCGCAAACTTCTCTGCACCCCGCTGCACTTGCGCCAGTAATTTTTGCACTACGCTGGCGGGCAGGGCGCTAATCTTTTCCGTAGTTGCCGTATAATCAATATTCAGCGAACCAAGCCCAATAATATCCAACATGGTAGGTTTCCTTTCAATAGTTCAACTTTTTTCTGCCTTGGTCGTTTCGGCATGCTGTAACCTTCGCTATCGAAAGGTTATTTCCTGCATGAGGGAAACTTCGCAAAAACCGGATGAGTCTCTAAATTTTTACAATAAATTAACGCCCTCCTATAGCCAACTCCCCATTTATTTTGTATGATGTTCTTGAATAGACATATATATATATGAAGAAAGGGAGAATATTATGGATATACTAAGAGCAAAAAAAGGTTTTTTGTGTGATATGGATGGCGTCATCTACAAAGGCGACCATCTTCTCCCCGGAGTTAAAGAATTTGTCGAGTGGCTCTATCGTGAAAAAAAAGAATTCTTGTTTCTCACTAACAGCAGCAGCAAAACACCCAAAGAATTGCAGCAGAAGCTCAAGAGAATGGGTCTCGATGTCGACGAAAGTCATTTTTATACCAGCGCGCTGGCAACCGCAAAATTTCTCAACCGTCAGCATCCGGGGTGCAGCGCTTACATAATCGGGGGACCTGGCTTATTTAATGCCCTGCACGACGCAAATATCACTTTTAACGATGTTGATCCGGACTATGTTATCGTAGGTGAAACCAATAACTATAATTATGAGCATATCTGCCGAGCCATGCACCATGTAATGAATGGCGCCAAACTTATCGGCACTAATTCCGACCTCACCGGCCCTTCGGAAAAAGGCATCATCCCAGCCTGTCGTGCCCTGGTATCACCGATTGAAATGACTACCGGCAAAAACGCTTATTATGTCGGCAAACCCAATCCTTTGATGATGCGCACTGGGTTGCAGATGCTTGGCATCCATTCGCAGGAAACGGCGATGATTGGCGACCGCATGGACACGGATATCATCGCCGGCATTGAAAGCGGCCTCGATCCGATTCTCGTGCTTTCCGGCGTCACATCGCGTGAAAGCATGAAGCAGTATCCTTATTGCCCAAGATTGGTCCTCGACGGCATAGGCGACATCCCCACGATCTGAATAGCAAAAAGGAACCAAGCTGGTCTTCAAACTAGCAAGGTTCCTTTTTTTCGCCGCAATTGGACTTCAACAAGACTAAGTTCTTAAGTATTTTTCGCTTAATCTTTCCAAGCGTTTGTGCAATTCTTCGTGTTTGCCTCTTCCGATAACATCCTCTTCGAGCTCCTCGAACTCGTCATACAGTTTATCTTGGATTTCTTCCGTTAAAATTCTGTCTGCCATGGCGAATAACACATTATTCTCTTTGTTAATGTGTTGCTCCAAGAGCTCTATATAGGCCCTGATATTTTCAACCAAGTTGGCCGATCCGGTAGCAGCTCCGTCCTCATAATCGGTCAGAGCTCTGCCCATATTACCGATATACGTCCTACCCTGCACATGTTCCGCAAGCATGACGCCGATTGGACCGCCTTCCCTCGGTATACCAGCCTTTTCCAGACAAGGGAATAAGATGTTTTCTTCTTTCCCGTGATGACATTGGTCCGCAAAAACCTTAAGAAAGTCAATCATTTCGTCAACGTCAGCTACATGAACCTTTTTTTCGGTTTCAATTTGAACACAGGCCGCCTCCATAATTTGCAGCATAAGTTTGATTGCTTCATGTTCGTGTTTTAGAGCACCGGTTGCCTTCATACGCTCGCCTCCTTTGATTTTTCATGAAAATGGTTTCCTATGCAAATGGCCCTTTTAAACAATCATAATGCTATTGACCGTCGATAATTTTGCCAGAGACTCGCTGGATAATCCTTCAATATTTTAGGATTAACCTGCCCAAGGATGACTAACGGCTGAACCATACCTAAAAACAGCATCGCTGCTGCCATAGCGTCAACATTTGGGCTGATCTCACCCTGCTTTTGTCCTTGCTGCAAAAGTTTTTTTACCTGCTGAACATAGGAACCGACTGCTGTCAGCATATCAGCTTTAATTTCAGGATTACGATTGCTGCTCATAAGGAAAAAAAGAATTCTAGGTATTGCTGCTTCCTCTCTAAGCAATTTGATATGCAGTCTAAAGAGCATTTCTAATTTATCTATTGCCGTACCGTCACAAGCCTTTGCCCGAATTAGGTTATCTTTTAAACTGCTGTCGGCAAATTCAATAAGAGCCATTATTATCTCATCTTTACCTTTAAAATGGCGATAGATAGAGGCTGGTACGAGCCCGATTTTTGTGGCAATATCATTGATATTCAGTTTATCTAAGCCGTTCTGCTCGACTAGCGATAGGGCCGCGCGCACGATTTCTTCTTTTCTGATTTCTGTACATTTGCGTTCTCTCACATCAACCCTCCTGGCAATTCACCGCAGCTGCTTCTGGCAGACTTATTTCACCTATTATTTGCAAATATTTGGTTCTCACCATAATTAAGCTTTACGGCTTATTCTACTGTGATTATTTGAATGGGGCAGTTGTCTGCTCCCTGTTGGGCCTTTTCAGCCAAATTACCTTCAGCCATTCCTACAGCATTGTTGCCATCTACTCTTAGTTCACTTACTATTTGACTTTTCGAATCGTCCATGTTTTGTTCGTAAACTTCGGGGCTGGTCGACCAGCATGCCCCACAACTGATACATTCTTCCCTGTTAATAAAAATCTTTGCCATTTTAATCACTCCTTTTTATTGTTTCTAAGCTATATTTTTGCTGAACTTCCTGACGGCCAAGGCCAATACCAAGACGCCAATTATAAATAACGTCATTATTTGCGGCCACATTATCGCAAAGCCCAGACCTTTCAGAAAAACACCCCGGATAATCACCAAAAAATGTCGCAAGGGGTTTAAATAGGTTATAACTTGTACCACAGCCGGCATATTCGCAATAGGAAACATGAAACCGGACAGCAGCACCGCCGGAAGATAAAAGAAGAAAGTCGACATCATAGCTTGCTGCTGAGTTTCCGATAAGGTTGAAATAAGTAAGCCAATGCCGATAGTCGTCATCAGATAGGCACCATTAGCAACCGCCAGTGTCATGATATTGCCTCGGACCGGTATGTCAAACCAAAAAATACTGATCAGCGTAACAAAAAGCATATTGGCGAAACCTAAGATAATTGACGGCATAGTTTTACCCAAAATAAATTCAAGTGATGTTATCGGCGTCACAACTATCTGCTCCATTGTGCCCATCTCTTTTTCCCGGACTACCGACATACTGGTCAATAATAATGTAACGAGCATAACGATAGCAGCAATGACTCCAGGCACATAAAAGTTCCTGCTTGTCAGGTTTTCATTGAACCAGGCGCGTGTTTCAAGTTCGACACCTATTTTCTTACCGGCAACCGCAGATCTTTGTTCCAGAATTTGCAAAGCGTCCTTTTGAATGATGCTGCCTGCATAGTTCAAAACCAAACCGGCAGTGTTAGAGTCGGTTCCATCTACAATGATTTGAACAAATGCCGTATCACCGGCAGCTATTTGTCTGCTGTAATCAGGTGGAATTTTTATAATGGCTGCCGCCGTTCCACGATTAAGAATATCGTCTATTTCTCGGTCGCTGCGCAGTGTATCTGTGATGGTAAAATAGCCCGATCGCGTAAACTTATCTAACAATTCACGGCTTTCAGGAGTCGCAGACTGGTCATAAATAGCGGTCTTAACGTCCTTAACATCGGTCGTAACAGCATAGCCAAAGATTAAGCTCTGGATAACAGGCATGACAAAAACAATCGCCCGCATCTTCTTATTGCGAAAGACCTGAATAAATTCTTTGCGAATCATTTGTTTCAATCTTTCGTATGCCATCAGCTACACCAACTTTTTTTCAGCTTAATATTGGCAACCACTATCAACACAACCGCAAAAATTACCAAACCCACAGCTTCCATGATGAACATCTCCAAGCCAGCCCCCTTGAGATAAATCCTTTTTAAAATCGCCACAAAGAAACGAGCTGGCACGACATAGGTCAAGCCTTGCAGGAAAGGCGGCATATTGGCGATGGAATACATGAAGCCCGATAGCAGGAATGAGGGCAGGAACGTCAGCACCATGGCCAATTGGCTTGCAACCAGCTGCGAACGCGTTATAATGCCGGCAAGCATACCCATCGTAAGAGCTCCCGGCAAAAACAATGCTGCCATGCAAAAGACCAAGGCCCCATTGCCTCGCAGGGGAACCTGAAAAAGCAACTCACCAATTAAAACCGCCAGTAAAACATCAAACATGCCAATGGCGAAATAAGGAACCAGTTTACCCAAAATCAATTCCCTTGGCTGCAAAGGAGTAGTCAGCAGTTGTTCCATGGTTCCGTTTTCCCACTCGCGTGCTACGGTTAATGAGGTAAGCAAGGCAGCAATAACCATCATGATTACCGCAATCAAGCCAGGTATAATATAATTCTTCGCCTGCATATTTTGGTTGAACCATATCCGCGGCTTAGCTTCAATCGGGATGCCTACCTTTTTTTCGCCCTGCCTTTGCGCTGTTTTGAGCATCAAAGAACTTTTATAACTGTCGGTTACCGTTTTGGCGTAGCCAATCGCTATGGTCGCAGTATTGGAATCACTGCCATCAACAATTAATTGGGCATCTGCTTTACGGCCAGTTTCCAGTTTTCGGCTGAAATCAGTGGGTATTATCAGTGCCAGCATAGCTTCGCGCTTGTCGATGGACTGCTCAATTTCCTCATAAGAGTTTACATAACCAGACAACAGGAAATAACGTGAACCAGTAAACCGGCCAACAAGCTCACGGCTGTCGCTTGTTCTATTCTGATCCCAGATGACAAGAGGAACCTTATCAACATCCAGGCTTAGCGATGAACCAAAGAGAAAAATCAGAAGAACCGGCATAGCAATAGCCATGGCAAGACTTCGCGGGTCACGAATAATATGAACGAATTCTTTTCGGATGATGGCGAATACACGCTGAAAGTTCATTTCGTCACCCCTTGCCCGCTGGTTTGATGGTCCCGCGCCTCAATTATGGAAACAAATACGTCCTCAAGTGAAGGTTTTATGCGCTCCAGTCTGGTATAAGAAAGTTTGCTGCCTTCCAAAAAGTCGGCAATTATGGGTATTGCCTTTTCCCCTTCTTGCACGGAAAGGTGAAGACCACGTCCGAATAAAGCAGCTTCCTTGATTTCAGGAACTTCTTTGATCTTTTGCAGTACTGCAAACGGCTCCGGACATTCTAAATCCAGGATGTCTGTCTGCATATACCTGCTTTTCATTTCTTCCGGTGTCCCCATGGCAACAAGTTCTCCGCGATAAATCATCGCTAACCGGTCACAGTATTCCGCTTCGTCCATATAGTGAGTCGTCACAAAGACCGTAACGCCCTTGCCCGCAAGCTCATAAATAAGACTCCAGAAATTGCGTCGGGAGATAGGGTCAACGCCTGATGTCGGCTCATCAAGAAAAATCACTGATGGATTATGAAGCAAGGCACACCCCAAAGCCAGTCTTTGCCGCCATCCGGCCGCGAGCAATGAAGTGAGGCTGTTACGATGCTCTTCTAATCCTGACATCGCTATAACCCATTCTTTGCGCTCAATTTTTACAGCCTGCGGAACTTGATAAATACCGCTATAAAAATCGATGTTCTCTTCAACCGTAAGGTCTTCGTAAAGCGAAAACTTTTGCGACATATAACCAATATTAGCCTTTATCTTTTCAGCATCATTAAATACGTCAAAGCCTAGTACGCTGGCTTTACCAGCCGTCGGCGCAACAATACCGCAAAGCATCCTGATAGTAGTTGACTTTCCTGCGCCGTTAGGACCGAGAAAACCGAAGATTTCGCCTCTTTTCACTTGAAAAGAAACTTTATCTACAGCTTGAAAAGTTCCAAACCTTTTTTCGAGATTCTCTACTGTAACAGCGTATTCAGGCACCTCAAAGTTATCAGCCATGGGAACCACTTCCATCCTGTGGCATTGACATAGAAATAAAAACATCTTCCAGCGAAGGCAGGACAATTTCAGCCTCTGCATCGACTTCCATATCCCTTAGACTGTCTTTGACTGACCGCAGCGCTTCCGTTGCCTCCTCTTCCAACAATAGATGGATTTTGGCCCCGAATAGTCCCGCTGATAACAGCGTTAGACGAGAAATAAGCGCGTCCATAACTTTTCTCGGCTCCTTACAAAGAACTTCAACGAGTACTCCGCGCATGTTATTCTTTACTTCGTCCGGCGTACCGGAAATGATTAACTTCCCTTGATGCAAAAGCCCCACCCGCGTGCAGCGCTCGGCTTCATCAAGATATGCCGTAGAAACGAAAATGGTGACACCTTCCTCAAGCAGCTTGTACAAAATTTTCCAAAAGTCGCGTCGCGATAAAGGATCGACACCGTTTGTCGGTTCATCCAGCAATAAAACTTTTGGTGTATGAACAAGGGCACAGGCCAAGGCTAATTTCTGTTTCATACCACCAGACAGTTTGCCTGCCTGCCGATCTCTGAATGGTTCCATATTGCTGAAAGCCAGAAGCTCAGTAATCTTCTGTTCTCTTATTTGTTTTGGGACATTGTACAAGTCAGCGTAGAAGTCAATATTCTCTTGAACGGTCAGGTCTGAATAAAGTCCGAACCGCTGGGGCATATAACTGATCTGCTTTTTAAGTTCTCGAGAATCACCAATTGTATTATTACCGTTAACCCAGGCATCACCTGCGGTTGGTTTCATCACTCCGGCGAGAAGCCGCATGATTGTCGTCTTGCCGGCACCGTCAGGCCCTACTAATCCGTAGACCTCGCCCTGCTGAACTGACAGGTTCAGATTATCGACTGCTGTTTTTCCATCAAATGCCCTGGTCAAGCCGACGGTTCGAATGGTTTCCATGACTCATTCATTCCTTCCTAACTTAATGACTGCATCGGCAGGCATACCCGGTTTCAATTCATGATCAGCATTATCAATCATGATTTTAATCCGATAAACAAGTTTTACCCGTTCTTCCGCTGTTTGAATATTTTTAGGTGTAAATTCAGCTTCCGATGCAATATAGCCTATAGTTCCGCTATAGCTTTTGTTCGGATAGGTGTCAGTTGTCACAGAAACTTTTTGTCCCAACTGAATTTTACCCAAGTCTGTTTCGGCAATATAAGCCTTAAGCCAGACTTTGTCGAGTTCACCAATTGTAACCACGGGGGTCCCCAGCGATACGTATTCACCAGGTTCAATATTTTTTGACAGGATAACGCCATCTATTGGTGCTGTTACTTGAGCATATGCTAATCTCGTCTGCGCTAAGTTCAGGGCTTGTCGATTCTGTTCGACCTGGGCTGCGGCCAAAGCGATTTCCTCTTGTCTCGGCCCTTCAATTACCAGGCTGAGCTGCTGTTCCGCTTGGTCAGCGCGTGCGCTCATTGTTGTATATATGGTTTGAACCCGTTCCCTCGACTGCGCGGATATTGCTCCCTGAGCAAACAATTCCTCACTCCGCCGATACTCCGCTTCTGCATTTTGCTTATCTGCGAGGGCACTGTTGAATGCCGCCTTTGCTGCAGAAACATCCTGTTGCCGCGATCCGTTCATTAATTGGGTCAAAGTTGCTTCAGAGGCAAGTAGCTGAGCCTTAGCCTTAGCAACATCCAACTGAAGATCAGCAGTTTCTAAATTAGCTATCAACTGCCCTTTCTTGACCCTGTCTCCTTCATCGACCGGCCGCTCGAGCACATGGCCGGCAACTTTAAAACCTACGCCGACAGTCGTCGTTTCGATATTGCCGGATACCTTAATAAGATTTGGATCAGCTTGCTTTCTGGTAAGCAGAAAATATGCTCCCGCCGCTATTAATATAATCAAAACCGGAATCAAAACCTTAAATTTCTTTTCCATTCTATTACCCCCGCTTAGCTTTGTAATTGCCCATTTCCAAGGTTTATAATTGCCTTGTGAATGTTAATTCACTTTTGTGTTTAGTCTAACATTATTTTTTTGGCAAAACAAGTGGCGATATTCTATAATTCTCCCAAAATAGCAAAGCGCCCAAACAAAACAAGCTGTTCACGCACTTTTCAAGCAATAAAATTTTTGCCGAATAACAGAAAAAAGTGCTGTTGCCAGCGATAAAATCGCTATGGCAACAGCACTTTGATACAAGCGAGATAAGCGGGGCTTTCTATTCGAGAAATTGAAAGAGCAACTGGCCTATCAAAAGGAACGTCCCCGATTATTCCCTTATATATCTTTGACGTCTTTTGTTTGCTTGAGTGCCCCCGGGCCATCTTGGGCTACTGCAACTTCAGCCTCACCAAAGGTTTTCATATCATTTAACACATGAAGTGAAGCCTTGATAATCGACATACCCATTGCCGCCCCGGTGCCATCATCAGAGTTCATATCCAGGTATAGATATGCCGGAATACCTATCATATCTAAAGCAATTTTATGTTCTGGAACAGTTGCATAATGTGAACCTATTAAATATTCTTTGACACCGGGAGCAATTTTGATAGCAAGCATAGCTGCTACTGTTGTACTCAGGCCGTCCAATACAACCGCTGCCCCACCTGCTGCAGATCCTAATATAATCCCAACGAGAGCCGCTATCGCCTTATTTCCTACTTTCGCTAATACTTCCAGCGGCTCTGCTTGTTCCTCACTGAAACACGCAAGTATCTCTTTACTAGCTGCAGCGCTGCCGCTATATATTTGCCCCAAGCCTATAACCTGTGTTCCTTTAGCAATTTCCTCACCGGCAATATTGATGCCCCATTCAATAGCACTCAGCATTTCTTGCTGTGCGGTCTGTGCTTTTGCAATATTTGTTATATCGACTGTTACTATTTGCGCGCCAACATGTTCGGCAAATACGTTTGTAGCAATGCTGGGTTTAGCTCCGTCACCAGTTAGAATTATTATGCTTTTCTTCACGGTTCGCGGCCTGGGATTGTGCGTAATTCCTGCCATTTGCCGGGCAATTTGTTCAAAATAAAGTAAGCTATTGAGCGGTTTTGTTAAATTATCTAGTCTTAGCTGACATTTATCCATGGACTCAATATCTAAGGGTTTTATATGTGAAATAATATCTTTAAACATTGGTAATGCCTCCTACTCTTTATCTACAGACATTTTATTTAATAGTTTTGTACCACAACCAAGCATTTCCATTACTACGGAAGCGCCGATTGCTTCTCCCAAACGAACCTTCATATCGACACAAGGTTTTAAATTTAAAAGATTGAGGGCGATGATATGGGCTGGTTCTCCCGACAAATGCGAGGCAAACATATACTCCTTGCACAGAGGATGAATAGCATCGGCAATCAAAGCAGACGCTGTCGTATTTAAGCCATCTATCACGACTGCACAGCCATTGGCTGCCGCCCCTATCACCACTCCTGTTAACCCGCCTATTTCAAAACCACCAACCTTGGATAAAACGTCGATACCATCTTTTACGTCTGGTTTGTTGATTGCCAAACCACGTCTTACTACCTCAATTTTGACCTGTAGTCTGCTATCTGATATACCTGTACCAGGACCGGTTACTGTTTCGGGTGGAAGACCTGTAAATGCTCCTACTATAGCAGCACTTGCTGTCGTATTGCCGATACCCATCTCACCCAGGCTAAAGCAAGTATATCCCTGCTTGACTTTCTCATTTACAATTGCAATGCCAGTCTCAATTGCCTGAATTGCTTGTTCACGTGTCATTGCCGGTCCTTGCGTAAAATCCTCTGTTCCATAAGCAATTTTTTTGTGCAAAAGTCCCGGAACATGCGATAAATCACCTGCAACACCCATATCAGCAACCACCATATCCGCCCCGCAATAGTTAGCAAAGGCATTAGCGCTGCCACCTTTGGAAATCAGATAATTGGCCGTCATATGCATAGTAGTTTCAATTGGATAGGCACTAATGCCCTGCTTTGCTACTCCATGATCTGCTGATGTTATAACCATACAGTTTTTCGGCTCTGCCGGCGATATTTGACCCATAATGCCGGCATACTTTTGCACCATATTTTCTAACCGTCCAAGCCCTCCTTGTGGTAAATCAAGAACTGCTAACTTTTCTTGAACTTTATTCATTACCTCAAAATTTGGAGCTGAAATTTTCTCTAAAGCTTCCTCTAATAAACGCATAGTTAACCTCCATGACTATTCTCATAATAATTAAGTTTTGAAATTGGATAATAAAAAAATAAAAAAGGCTCTTTGGGGTAATATACCCAAAAAAGCCTTCTTTCCTCAAGGACATTTTAACAGTGTAAGGCAGGTCTCCTGGCTCCCGATTCATCGTTTGCTTACGCCTTCCCCTTGCAAGTGGCATTGTAAGTTCTCCTCGGTACAGTGGTGGGCCCGCGCTTCTGCATATACTATGCTCCGACTTCCCTATTCTCAACTAAATGTGGCACCTTAACTGTAATATTCTGTTCAATTTTTGTCATTATATCAAACATAACGATTATCGTCAACAATCTAAGTTTTTACGGAAACGTGGGGACGTGGATCACAAAATTCCTCGACTCCGCTCGAAATGACAAAGTTGAAGGCTCAAAATGACAGGGTGTGAAAACGCATTTTCCATGAAAAAATGCAGCGTAACGAAGATATTATTCAATTAGTCATATCAATGCACAAAATGCGCACGGAAGATTTCCGTGCGCATTTTCATTGTAATTATTCTCTAGCAAATAATCTTAAAACAGATCGCTGTGCATTCCTGTTCTGGTCAAATATAAAATTAATTCACCTTCCGAAATCTCATAAATGAGCAACCAATCTGGAGTAATATGACATTCTCGGCAACCATCATAATTTCCCTGCAAAATGTGATCGTGATTCTTTTGTGGAAGAGTTTGCTCTTCAGCTAAAGCAGTAATAACCGCATCCATTAAAGCAATATTATAGCCTCTTTTTATAATTAGTTTTAAGTCCTTTTTGAATCTTGTAGTAGCTACAATTTTATACATCCGCTTCTACTTCCTGTAAAAGCTCTGAAAAATTAGCATAGATTTTTTTATTTGGATCTCGTTTAAGACGCCTTACCTCCTTAATCGCAGCCTTGGTTTCAGCGTTAGGCGTATTGAGAGACACGGCAAAAGGTAAACCCTTATGCCTGACAACTGTCCTTGCAAAAATATTAAATGCCGTCGTCATATTCAATCCCAACTCGTTACATGTATCATCAAATTCTTTTTTGAGATTTTCATCCATACGAATATTTATATTAGTCTGAGCCATATAATCACTTCCTTGCTACTCTTTATTTACATTATATATAAATTTATTGACAATATCAATATATATTTGATGACAACGGCTTTTTAGCTCTATTTTACAGCTTTTACAAAAAACAATTCATCCTTTCAGTATCTTCTTAAACCTAAGATTTCTCGACTCCGCTAGCAATGACAGCAAGAAAAATGCATTACATATACAACAGGCCAATTAAGGTGATAAATTACGTCACCCTAACCGGCCTGTTTTGTTCATATTCAGTTGTACATTCTACCTAGCAGATACTGATAGATCCAGCTGAAAGTAATCTTGTTTTATTTCAGATACTCTTTAAAGAATGAATCAATCTTATCAAATGGAATAATATTCATATCATCATACAAATCTGTATGAACCGCCCCAGGAATAATCAGGAGTTCTTTATTATCTCCTTTGAGTTTCTTGAAGGCATCTTTACTAAAATATGCGGAATGTGCTTTTTCGCCATGAATCATCAGAACTGCACTGCGAATTTCATCACTATAAGTAAGAATAGGCATCGTCATAAATGAGAGTGACGATGTTACATTCCAACCAGCATTGGAATTAAGGGATCTTGCATGGTAGCCGCGCTTTGTCTTGTAATAGTCATAATAATCTTTGACAAAAAATGGGACATCTGCCGGAAGCGGATCAATGACGCCGCCAGCCTTGGCATACGTACCATTCTTATAATCTTCCGTCCTTTGGGCGTTAAGCTTTTCTCTCAGTGCATAACGTTCATCTGGCCCCATAGAATCAAAATAGCCATTAGCTGTTACACGAGTCATATCATACATTGTAGAAGTAACGGTGGCTTTGATACGAGTATCCATAGATGCTGCATTCAAAGCCATACCACCCCAGCCGCAGATTCCAATGATGCCAATACGGTTAGGATCAACATTATCCTGTGTAGACAGAAAATCTACTGCTGCTGAAAAATCTTCCGTGTTAATATCCGGCGATGCGACATCACGAGGGGTGCCACGGCTTTCACCTGTAAAGGATGGATCGAAGGCAATGGTCAAATAACCGCGTTCAGCCATAGTCTGTGCATAAAGACCCGAAGATTGCTCCTTGACCGCACCAAATGGACCACTTACCGCAATAGCAGGTAATTTGCCGGTTGCATTTTTGGGTTCATAAAGATCAGCCACCAAAGTAATGCCATAACGATTATGAAATGTTACCTTTCGGTGATTGACTTTTTCACTCTGCGGGAAAACCTTATCCCACTTATCTGTTATTTTCATAGTTTTTGCTTCTTCCTTCATATTGCTTGCGGCAACATCTGCCGGCAAAGCGGCGCTGCCTAATGTCATTACCGTACCCAGCAGTACAGCGGTAATCATCTTTTTTGTCTTAAAAAAATTATTCATTTTAAAACATTCCCTCCTTTATTTTTGAGGAACCCGCAATTGAATAATACTGTCCAAATTGCCAACACAGCAAAATGGCTAACACCTCAATCTCTAGTTCTTTATTTCATCCTACTACTTGAAGTAAACTCTAAGTCAACACCTTTTTTTACAAAAAAACTGCTGTTTGGCGATTTTTTCGCCAAACAGCAGTTTTTATTTCTTAGTATTATTTTGTTTCCAAACGCTTTCTGGCTATACCGTTTAAGAAGTACAAGGCCAGACAAGTTCCCATGTGTGCAGAAATATGTGCCCCGCAGGTTTCCGGGTAAATTTCTACAAAATCGAAGGAATTAGCACCCGCATAGGCACATTCATTGACCATCATGGACAGTTCAAAAGAAGTCAGGCCGCAAGGATCAATTGGTCCCTGAGGATTAGAAGCTCCGTCCAGAACATCAGAACAAATAGTGACATAAAGGACGTCAGTATCCTTCTGGGCAATTTCCAAAGCCTTTTTGACAGCTGCCATGTAACCGGTCTCTTTGATTTCTTTGGCAGTAATAACGGTTGCACCGTATTTTTTGGCTTCCTTACGTTCCTGCGGATGGTTTCTGGCGCCGCGGATGCCTACATGCACAATCTTGGTCGGATCCATATTTTCATCCTGGTAAAGACGGTTGAAAGGAGAACATCTGGAATACGGGTCATCACCAAAAGCAGGATAGTTATCGAGATGCGCATCGAAATGAATGACGCCGACTCTTTTCTTATGTTTTTTTGCCAAAGTCTGAATCAAAGGATAGGCAATCGAATGGTCGCCGCCAAAAACGATTGGAATCTGGCCGGCTTCAATAAGATCGTTATATTTTTCTCTGATAGAATCAAAGGTGAGGTCGTAATTACCGTTTTGCACAACAGTATCACCGTAATCACAGCCCGCTAAAGCATCAAAAGTATCAACATCATAATCAGGCAGGTAGCCGCTGTATCTGATAGACACGGAACGGATAGCCTTAGGTGCCAAGACAACGGAAGAATAGCCGCCAATAGTGCAGCCGCCCTCCCAAGGCACTCCCAAAACTGCAAAATCGTACTCTTTTAACTCCTCTTTTGTTTTAGCAATCGGCAAGCCGAGAAACGTTGGCACACCGCTGTAAATCTCTCTTGGTTTCCCAACAGGATCATAAATCACTGGTCTGGTCTCCATGTTATCACCTTTCTGATTTTTGACCTGGCTAATGAGTTTCCATCAGCCACGGTCTCAACATTATATATTTCAGCAGACTTTGTGTCGTCATGCCGCAAAAAAGCTATTTTTTCATTCTGAAGCAGAAGGTACAGCGTTTGTCCTTATACATAATTTCGTCATGAATGCATTCCATGTCTTTATTAAAACCGGCGGCAATCGCCGGATCTATATTCTCACAGTAAATTCTGCCGTACTTTTCTTCGTCGGCTGCCATCCAGGTTTCAGCGAAAACGCAACGAGTAAACTCCTGGTGTATTTCATCAGGTGTATATTCATTCGTATAACCGAATAAGTCACTACGCTCCATGTCGTAGTTCTTCAAATAGTTATGCAAAGAATTATCTTCGCCATTAGCTTTGGCGCGTTCAGCAATATCACGCCCGCGTGCCATCCCGAATTCTCTGACGGATTCAGCCAAAACTTCTAAGCCTTTCTCGCCAAACTCTTTTTCGAGGTTCTTCGCAGTGATTGAAAACATACGGGCAAACAAAACAAACATGGAAACAGGTTCCTTCATTTTCTGGTCTTCCATATAATGCAGCTCCCTTCAGTCTTTCTGTCCCAAATATGATTTTCTGATAAAATCCTGATTTTTTAATTCTTTAGACACACCGCTATAGACAATATTACCGGTTTCCATAATATAAGTACGGTGTGAAGCCCATAAAGCCATCTGAGCATTTTGCTCTACTAACAAAATTGTCATTTGTCTTTCTTTATTCAGTTTCTTGATGGTTTTGAAGATATTCTCCGTAATCAAAGGCGAAAGTCCCATCGACGGTTCATCCAGGAGCAGCATCTTCGGCCTTGCCATCAATGCTCTCGCGATAGCCAGCATCTGCTGCTCGCCGCCGGACAGAGTACCGGCTAACTGTTTTTGCCTTTCAAGCAGACGCGGGAATACTTCATAAACAAATTCATAGTCTTTGGCAATTTCTGCCTTGTCTTTGCGCAGATATGCCCCCAAAGACAAGTTTTCGGCAACCGATAGGTTGGGGAATACGCCCCGGCCTTCCTGCACCTGGGAAATACCGCGTGCCACAATTTCGTGGGCAGGCATTTTGGCAATATCTTCCCCGTTAAAAAATACCTGGCCGCCGCATTTGTCTACTACGCCGGAAATCGCTTGCAGTGTGGTAGTTTTGCCGGCACCATTAGCGCCGATAATAGCTACGGCCTCACCGAGCTCGACGTCAAAAGATATTCCTTTCAGCGCAGGAATAACGCCATATTTGACTTGTAAATCTTTTATTTCCAGTAGTGCCATTTTTTCACTTCCCATTTACACAGATTAACTGGTTAATCGTCATCATCCGGAATGCCTTTGCCTAAATAAGCTTCAATAACCTGCTGGTTATTCTGAATTTCCGCTGGCAGGCCTTCAGCAATTTTGATGCCGTGGTCCAATACCACTATGCGGTCAGAAATATTCATTACAAAAGGCATATCATGCTCTATCAACAACACATTTTTGTGCATATCTTTGGTAAGATAACGAATAACTTGCGCAAGTTCTTCTTTTTCCATGCTGTTCATGCCCGCACCTGGTTCATCAAGCAATAGATAATCAGCACCTGTTGCTAAGGCTCTGCCGATTTCCAAAAGACGCTGCTTGCCGTAAGGAAGATTGCAGGATAATTCTTCTGCATGACCGTGCAGCTTGAGTATTTCCAAAATAGCCTCGCATTTTTCTACCACAAGTCCGCGCTTTTGACGCAATCCCCTGCCGCCAAAAACTGCTTCCGATATTTTTTCATCTTTGCAATCAGGACTGGCTACCAACAAATTTTCCAAAGTAGTCATATCTTTAAACAGCCTAATGTTTTGGAAAGTTCTCGCGATTCCTTTCCTGACTAGCTGAAATGGTTTTAAGCCTGTAACATTTTCTCCGCGGTAAAAAATTTCACCTGAAGTCGGCTTGTAAACGCCGGTCAGCATATTGAACAAAGTCGTTTTGCCAGCCCCGTTAGGGCCGATCAAGGCCAAAATCTCGCCTTCTTCTTGTTCAATGTTCACATTATCAACGGCGGTTAACCCGGAAAATTTCATGGTAACGTCAACCGTTTTAAGAATTTGTGCCATGGTCCGGTACCTCCGAATTAATCTTGTAAATATTTCTGCGTCTCTTGCTTGCTCCCCAGAAGCCTTCCGGTTTGAAAATCATCATGAAAACCATCAAGGCACCGAAGATAAGCATGCGGTAGTCATTTAAGAATCTCAGAACTTCCGGTACGATGACCAGCATGCCCGCGCCCAGGACAGAACCCATGATGCTGCCCAAACCTCCCAAAACGACCATTGTAAGAATCGTCATCGAGGTATTATAAACAAAGGCAGTCGGGCTGATGTAGCTGAGATAGGAAGCGAAAAAACAGCCAACCATACCGGCAAAAGCCGAGGCAACGACAAACGCCATAATTTTATATTTGCGTGGCTGAATACCAATGGCTTCCGCCGCAATTTCGTCGTTTTTGACGGTCTGCATAGCCATTCCTACGCCGGAATTAATCAATTTAATCATAAAGAAAGTTGTAAATATGGCTAGAGCAAGCGCTAAATAGTAGAATTCTGTACGACCGCTAATCGTAACCCCAAACAAATGCGGTGCAGGAATGCCCGGAAGTCCTGCCGGTCCACGGGTAAGGCTCTTCCAGTTAACAAATATCAGCCGTACGATTTCGCCAAAACCAAGCGTTACTATGGCCAAATAGTCGCCGCGCAGCCGCAGGGCCGGGATGCCGAGCAAAAAACCAAAAAGCCCGGTAACTACAGCGCTCATAAGCAAAGCGACCAGAAAATTAACATGAAACTTCAGCATCAATAAAGCGCCTGTATAAGCACCAATGCCATAAAAAGCCGCATGTCCCAGAACCAGCTGGCCCGCATAACCTGTAACAAGATTAAGGCTCAGCGCGAGGCAGATATAAACGCAAACCATGATGCAAATATGCAGATAGTAGCTGTTAGTAACTATAAACGGCAACGCCAGCAGCAATAATGCTATGACAGGTATTACCTTCTTTTTATTTTCAAAAACAAATTGCTGTATTTTCCTGTTCATTATGTCCTCCATCCAATGAATGGTATAAAGTTTATTCAGAACTTGTATCCTGTTACTTTCAAAATTTCACTTATACCTTGTCAATTTCCTTTTTGCCCAATATACCTGCCGGACGGAAGATAAGCACGATAATCAAAATGGCAAAAGCAAACGCATCTCTGTAACCAGCTGAAATGTAGGAAGCACCCAAAGTTTCCACTATGCCCATTATAAATCCGCCCAACATGGCACCGGGGATACTGCCAATACCGCCTAATACCGCAGCGGCAAAGGCTTTCAAACCATAGGAATAACCAATCAAAGGATACACGGCATCATAATAAATGCCTACAAGAAGGCCGGCGACACAGGCTAATGCCGAACCAATGCCGAAAGTGAAAGCTATAATACGGTCCGTGTTAATACCCATCAGTTTCGCAGTTTTAATATTATGTGAGGTAGCGCGCATAGCGACCCCGATTTTAGTTTTATTGACAATAAAATACAACGCAGCCATCAACAAAATCGAAAGAAGTATAAAGCCTATTTGAATATTAGATAAAACTACGTGGTCAAATTTGTAGATCGAAACAGTGATGCCGCTGAAATTGCTGAAAGCATGTGTGCCCGTTCCCCATAACACCATGGCAAGATTTCCCAAAAAAGTAGATACGCCCAAGGCACTTATCATAACCGTCAGACTATCCGCAGTGCGGATTGGCCGATAAGCAATTCTTTCCATGATGATACCCATAACAGCAGTAGCAAGAGCAGCAATCGGGAATGCCACATAATATGGCATTCCCAAAAATTGCATACAGAACAAACCAAAGAAAGACCCCATCATAAAAACATCGCCGTGAGCAAAATTCACTATTCTCAAAATTCCATAAACCATTGTGTAGCCAAGGGCTATCAGGGCGTAACTCCCGCCAACGGTAATACCGTTAATCATTTGTTGTAAAAACATGCAGAAGCCCCCTTATAAATAAAATATTACTTATCAGTAACGGTAAACTTGCCGTCTTTGATAATCAGACGCAATGGTTGTTTAATAACATCGCCGTTTTTATCAAAAGTATTGACACCGGTAGCACCTTTGAGATCTTTAAGTTTGGTCATGAAGTCGCAGATAGCTTTACGATCGGTACCGGCATTTTTAATAGAGTCGAAGATTACGAGAGCTGCGTCATAACCGTAAGCAGCATAAGTGCTAGGAGTTTTCTTGTATTCTTTTTTGAACTCTGTAACAAAGTTTTGAGATACAGGGTCTTTGCTGACTTCAGAGAAGTAGCCGGTCATCTTCACGCCTTCAACTGCAGGACCGCCCAATTTCAGCAAAGCATCGGAATAGATGGCATCAACGCCCATAATCTGCATTTTTTCCAGACCGAAATTGTTCTTTTGTTTAGCAATCAAGGCCGTTTCATTGTACAAACCACCGACAATAATAACATCAGCATTACTGTTGGCAACTTTAGTTAAAGCTGTGCTGAAATCAGTAGCGCCGACTTCATAAGCTTCTTTGGCAACAATGTTTGCTTTTAAATCGCCGGCTGCTTTCGTTACAACATCAGCCAAACCGGAACCATAATCAGTATTTTCATAAAGAACAGCCACATTCTTGTAACCAAGATCTTTAACAGCCCAGTTCATCAAAGAAGCACCTTGAACAGCATCCGTGGTAATAACGCGGAAAGTATAAGGGCCGGCTTTGCTGACAGCGGCAGCACTGGAGCCCGGAGATACACTTACAATACCAGCTTGGTTATAGATAGGCGCAGCAGCGAGAGTACAGGAGCTGTTAAAATGCCCGACTATAGCCAGTACACTCTTATCCTGTGCCAATTTATTAGCTACCGTAGCAGCTTCTGATGGATCACCTTTGTCATCCTCAATTACAAGCTCAACTTTTTTCTTATTAATGCCGCCTTTAGCATTAATTTCTTTTACCGCAAGATTGACACCGTTTTTAATCGCATTGCCGTCCTCAGCACTTGCACCAGTCAAAGGTACCGCAACACCAATTTTAATAACATCTGATTTTGAAGAACCACAGCCAAACGCAAATAAGGAACCAACTAACATAAAACCTGAAAGCACTGTTGCCAGAGACTTTTTCATAATTCTATTCCCCTCCATAAAATTTAGTTTTGTTCGAGCAAATTAAAATTACTATCTGCTTTTGCGCCTGCACCTCCAAACTTATCACGACGACATTGTCGTTTTATTTTTTACAGTATCGTTGACAAGCATGTTATAACATGCTAAATTATGTTTGTCAATAATATTATTTAAACATCCTATTAATTATTATGGAGGCTGCCTATGGAAAAACAATCGGTTAAGTTAATCCAATCAGTGCAAAGATCCATCGATATTCTTAATTGCTTTACAGATGCTTCACCACGTCTATCCATTAATGAAATAAGCCAGCGTGTTGATTTAAATATCAATACAACCCGTGGGTTAATCAATACACTGACTGCTAATGGTCTTTTGATTCACGACAGAACAAACAACATCTATAGCCTGGGTTTCTATTTTATGGGTAAGGCCAACGTTATCCAAAAGCAGGTGGAAAGCTATATTACCATGTCCAAAGGCCTGGTAGATGCCATTGCTAACAAATATCACATTTCTGCCAGCTTGCAGATGGTCAACCAAAACCAAATCTATTCGATTTATTGCGCCTATCCTATTAATACAGCTTACTATATTATCCTTTCCGAATACTCGGTTTTGCCAAAATACGCTACTTCTTCCGGTAAGCTCTTGATGCTGTATAATCTCTATGATAATGATGAAAACGCTTTTGATAATCTTGAATTCACGCAGTTCACACCGCGTACTATCATGGATGTCGAAACTTTAAAAACTAATCTCGAGGAAGTCCGCCGCAATAAATACGCCTGTGAATTAGAAGAATTTGCTCTCGGCGTAGGCAGTATGGCAGTACCTATTTTCGATCTCAGCAATCAATTGATTGCTACCGTCAGTGCAACTTTCTTTGTCCATAGCTTGCCAGTCATCAAAAATAATCTCCTGACGGATCTGAAGAATATCGCGGCGACTGTTTCGGACAATTTTTGCAACACCCAGAAAAATAAGGCATAGAAGAAGGGTTGAAAATGAGCATTAGCTTAGAAAAGTTGGAGCTGCTTTTCGCGAAACTGGCAGCTTACGGCAAAAATAGTGAAGGTGGCCTGAGCAGGCTATCTTATTCATCGGAATTTGTGGCGTCACAAACAATGCTGTCTGAATTTATGACAAATATCGGTATGACAGTTGAGATTGATGCCGTTGGTAATCTGATTGGCACCTATCCCGGACGTGATAATTCCTTACCACCTGTCTGCTGCGGTTCTCACCTGGATAGTGTGCCTAACGGCGGCACCTTTGATGGTGCTTTGGGCATTGTCACCGCTTTGGAGTGTATACGCAGCTGGCACGAAGAAAATTGGCAGCCGCTAAGGCCTGTGAAAGTGATTGCCTTTGTCGAAGAAGAAGGCACACTCTTTGGCTGCGGCTGTCTAGGAAGCCGGGCCATGACCGGTGAACTTCAAGGTATTGAGCCTACAGACTTCACAACCAGTGATGGGCACACACTGCCTCAATTGCTTGCCAATTGTAATCTTGATTTTGCTTCCTTTAATGAAGGGAATACCTTTGAAAACAACGCCTCTTTTATTGAGCTGCACATTGAACAAGGAGCCACCTTAGACGAAAGCGGCCATAGTGTCGGCATCGTCTCAGCAATCGTAGGTATCAAACGCCTCACCATCACCATCTGCGGCAAAGCAAACCATGCAGGCAGTACCGCCATGCACAGACGTCAGGATGCTTTGGTTGCCGCATCATCTCTTATTTCGCAGATTTATGAGGACGCACTTGCCTCAGGCGGCAGTTATGTTGCAACCGTTGGCAAATTGGATGTTTTCCCTAATGCCGAAAATGTTATTCCCGGCAAAGTGCAAATGACCATTGAAATACGTTCTGCTGATATGGCTGCAGTAGAAGCAGTGAAAGAAAAAATTATGCGCAAATACACACAAGTCAGCACACAATATAAAGTTACGATAGAAACAATTACAGAATATAATCTGGCACCTATGCCTATGGATGCAGAATTAATCAAAGTAATTGCTGATGCCAGCGAAAGTCTTGGCATTGAATATCAAATACTGCCCAGTTGGGCTGGTCATGATGCCATGATCATCGGCCGCCACCTGCCGACCGCTATGATCTTCGTACCCAGCATCAACGGCATCAGCCATTCGCCGCTGGAATTATCCGAGTGGCCG
>JBFWIF010000027.1:0-26412 GCA_050256135.1 Acidaminococcaceae bacterium
AAAACTGCTCTTTTCGGGATGGATAAACTCAAAGCAGAGCTTTCGGCTCTGAACAAAGACAAACTGACTGCGCAGCAAGAGCTGGCAGACAAGAATAAATTGATTGCTACGCTGGATAATCAGATTTAAGAAACTACTTCCAGCCTTGAAGATATGCAGCGAGAACGCGATGCCATTAATGCGCAGCTGCTTGACTTGCAGGACCGCTATGCGCAGGCCGGCGAAGATCTGTCTGCTATGAAGGCGGAAGTAGAAGCATTGGAAGCTTCCCGCAGCAAGCTGAACGCGGAAATCAAAGAGCTGGAAGATGCGACAGCGCGTCTGAAAGCCGGTCTGATTGCCATTCGAGAAGGCGAAGTAGTCTTCCGAGCCGGCGAAGTTCTTTATGCCGGTATCCTGCAGGCCGGGTTGTCAGAAGAGGAAAACGGCAAGCAGATGGATGCTTTCCTTGCTGCTGCTAATCAGGACATATTGTCGCACATGGAAGTTAAGACCAAAGACCTACAGGTGCTCTGGCTACCTAATAATATGGTACAGGAGGCGAAAAAACTCCTTGCCGCATCAAAAGGCACGATGTATGTGCGTATCTGCGCAGCGGGCAATATTATTTCCGGTGAGATGGCAGTCAGCCGTCTGGAAATGGTGCCTAATAAGATTATTTACAAAGAAGGACAGAAGATTCTGTCGGAAAATATCACTATCGTGGATGATGGACGTAATATTAATTCTGCCCTGATGTATTTGCTCAGTGAGATCAATAAGACGGCTGTGGCAGCAGGCGTGATGCCGGATCCGCTGACGGGCAAGGTGGGCAATATCGATGCTGCCTCCATGATTGAAATATCTGGCAAAATGCGGGAACTGGGCGGCAATGTTGTTTTGACAGCCTATGCTAAGCAGGACATCAATGTGGCTGGCCCTGTGCTCTTACGCCTGGAAGTGAAGCGCAATGAGTAGCGGCTATCTTCTGGGTATCGATCCCGGCAGCAGCAAAACCGGCGCAGCTTTGCTCAGCAAACAGGGTGAAATTATCAGGCAGGATGTTATTCTGATGAATAATTTTGCTCAAGGGCTGGCAGAATTTTTGCGTCAGGCAGAGCCGGAAATCTGCGTTATCGGCAATGGTACTACCAGCCAAGCGCTTCAGGATACTTTGGCGCAAATACTGCCTAACTTGAAAATCGTTGTTGCTGATGAAGCGCATAGTACGGAAGAGGCAAGAACACTCTATTGGGAACTTAATCCGCCGCAGGGCTGGCGCAGGTTCATGCCATTGGGTATGCTTACGCCGCCGGTGCCCTTGGACGCGTACGCAGCAGTTGTGCTCGCCAGAAGGTTTCTACAAAAAAAAAATAATTTTTAAAACTTTTTTTGAAATTAAAGAAGGAGTTTTTGCAGAAAAAGCGAATATACTGTTTTGTAAGTGTGTGAAAAGTGCTTGCAATAATGTAAATTTTGATATAGTATGAACGTAGTACAGATTTTCAGATTTACTGCATTATTTGTTTATAATATCCGGAAGGACAGGTTGATTTTCGAAACATTCAGGGTGATGTCGAGGAAACAAGGTAACTCGGATGTTGAACTGATGGATGAGAAGAAAGACCTCCCAGAAGGATTTTATAAAAATAAAATTTCCTAAAGGGGGAAAAGTATTATGAAAAAATCTTTAGTACTCGCAATGGCAATGGCTCTTGGCATTTCTGCTACCGCTTTTGCTGCAAACCCATTCTCTGATGTACCTGCTGGTCACTGGGCATATGCTTCTGTAGCTAAATTGGCTGCTGCTGGCATCGTTGACGGTTATCCAGATGGCACCTTCAAAGGTGACAACCTGATGACTCGTTATGAAATGGCTCAAATCGTTGCTAAAGCTTACGCTAAAGGCGCAATTGGTGCTGACGACAAATTGATGGCTGAATTCGCTGACGAACTCGACAACCTCGGCGTTCGCGTTGCTAAACTCGAGAAAAAATCCGATAACGTAAAAATTACCGGCCAATTCCGTGCAGGCTACAAAGCTTATGACAATGCTATAAGCGATGGTAAAATTCCAGCAGCTTATACTGGTTACAAGGCAGAAGGCCGTACCCGTTTATTCATCAGCGGCGAAGTTAATCCTGACTGGACTTACGGCGCTATGATTGAAAACACTCAAAACTTTGATACTAATGCTCAAGAACAAGAAACTAAATTCCGTCGTGCTTTCGTAAAAGGTAACCTCGGCAGCGGCGTAAAAGTAACTGCTGGTCGTCAATACTTCAAAATCGGCGCTGGCTATACTGCTGATTTGACCGGCGACGCTGTAAAAGTTGATTTCGGTAAAGTTCTGAAAGGTACCGCTTTCATCGGCCGTTTTGATTCCGATAATAAAATTACTAATGGAACTAATAATGATGTCTATGGTCTCGGCCTTGCTTATGATTTCAACAAAGACCTCTATATGAATGCAGCTGTATTCAGCGTAGATGACAATGGACTTTCCGGACTTATTGACCGTGAAATCTATTCCGCAGGTCTTGGCTACAAATTTGACAAAAACACCAAACTGTATGCCGAATACATCAAATCCTCCGAAGATGATTCTCAAAAGAACGATGACGGTTGGGCAGCAACTCTTTCCTACAAAGGTGCTAAAGCTTCCAAAGCTGATTCCTGGGGCGCATATGTAACATACTATGATCAAGCAGCTACTACTATGATTGATGCAGCAAGCGAAGGTATTGGCGATATGGAGAAAAACTATTTCCTTAACAGCGGTATCAAAGGTTATGAAGTCGGCGTAGGCTATACTCTTGCTAAAAACGTTTTGGCTGAAGTTTCCTACTATGATCTCGAAAACAAAGAAAACAGTTCTATCGACAACAACATGTTGTGGTCCCGCGTAACTTTCAGCTTCTAATTTTAGAGACTGATTGTTATTCAGAACAAACCTCCAAAGAGACGAGCTTATGCTCGTCTCTTTTTTACTTTTGCGTGTCGACTATATGGAGGATAAAAGATTTATTCCTTGGGATTAGGATATAACTTTGTGGTAACTAGCAAAAAGCAAGCAAAGATAGAGCTGAATCCCGAGAATATAGTTCGGATGACGATGGTGAAAGGCAAAAAAAGAGGCGAGCATCTGCTCACCTCTTTTTTTGCCTAAGATCCCTCCGCTACGGTCGGGATGACCTGTTACTTTCATTGGGAGCACTCTATCCTGTCATTTCGAGCGCAGTCGAGAAATCTTGTTGAATGTTAATACCTTAAGATCCCTCCGCTGCGGTCAGGATGAAATGTTACGCCTATTGGGAGCATTCTATCCTGTCATTTCGAGCGCAGTCGAGAAATCTTGGTGAATGTTAATGCCTTAAGATCCCTCCGCTGCGGTTAGGATGACCTGTTACTTTCATTGGGAGCACTCTATCCTGTCATTTCGAGCGCAGTCGAGAAATCTTGGTTTTAACTTCTTATTTGTTCTTTTCAATTACATGTTCAGCGGCTTTGCCGAAGATGTCCTTGACATGATCATCGTCGAGGGAGTAGAAGACGTTTTTGCCTTCGCGTCTGGAACGGACAAGGTTAGCCTCCCGCAGAATACGCAGCTGATGAGAGATGGCAGATTTTGTCATGTTAAGCAGGACCGCCAAGGCACAGACGCACATTTCATTTTGACTTAAGGCACAAAGAATGTTGCACCTGGTACTGTCACCCATAATTTTGAATAAGGACGAAACTCCGGACAGTACATTTTCCTCGTACATTTTCGCACGAACTATCTCCACAATACCGGCATGAATCATTTCGCATTCATTGTTGTTGTTTCTCATTAAATCACCTACATTTTTCAGGGAAATCTCTAAAAACATTATAGTTTGCAGCGGAGCGTTTTGTCAAAATTGATTATTTTTACGCTTGACAGTTGAGCAATCATTCAACTATAATTTAAGCATAAAGTTGAATGATTGCTCAACTGAAAAATAGGTGGAGGGATATATTATGAAAAAATCTTTTAAATTAGTTGGTCTTGGCTGCGCGAACTGCGCTGCAAAAATGGAAGAAGCTATCAGCAAGTTACCAGAGGTTTCAGCTGTAACTATAAACTTTTTGACGACAAAAATGACAATAGAGGGCGAACGGGAAGACATGGAAAACATTGTAACAGCGGCAGCGAAAATTATTAAAAGCTATGAGCCCGATGTAGAAATTACCAAGGCGTAAAGAGGTGCAAGATGAATTTTAACAATCACCTTTTGAGAATTGGGACGGCTGCCGCTATTTTTACGGCAGCCTTGGTGCTGGATTTCGATAACTCGATATTGAATCTGGCACTTTATTTTGCTGCGTATTTCATCGTGGGCGGGGACGTTGTTCTGCGAGCTTTGCGCAATATTCTGCAGATGCGGCTATTTGATGAGAATTTCTTAATGTTTATCGCTACCGCCGGTGCCTTCTTGATAGGAGAATATCCTGAAGCCGTTGGCGTCATGCTATTTTACCAGATAGGTGAATTGTTTCAAAGTTATGCTGTCGATAAGTCAAGAAAGTCCATTGCTGAATTGATGAATATTCGTCCTGATTATGCCAATGTAAAGCGTGACGGCACAATAACGAGGGTAGAACCAGACGATGTTTTAGTCGATGACGAAATTGTTGTCAGGCCAGGTGAAAGAATCCCCCTTGACGCTGTTATAACTGTCGGTTCCTCATTGGTTGATACATCCTCTCTGACTGGTGAAGCTGTGCCGCGTGAGGTGACAGTGGGTTCAGAACTGCTGAGCGGCTGCATAAACATCAACGGACTCTTAACTGCGCGCGTTACCAAAGAATTTGGTGATTCGACGGTAAGTAAAATTCTTGACTTAGTGGAAAATGCCACTGCTAAAAAATCGAAGTCCGAAAATTTCATTACGAAATTTGCCAAGGTTTATACACCGGCTGTGGTTATCCTAGCTGCGCTGCTGGCGCTTGTTCCTCCATTAACTTTCAGTGATGCGCCTTTCTCAGAATGGCTTTACCGAGCTTTGACTTTTTTGGTTATCTCTTGTCCCTGTGCTTTGGTTATTTCTGTACCGCTTAGTTTTTTTGGCGGGATAGGTGGGGCTTCCAGATGCGGTATCTTAGTCAAAGGAGGCAATTATCTCGAAGCTTTGGCAAAAACAGAGACTGTCATTTTTGATAAGACAGGCACCTTGACCAAAGGTGTTTTTGAGGTGCAGGAGATTGCAGCTAAGAAGATGGCACCGGAGAAACTATTGGAACTGGCAGCTATGGCAGAAAGTCATTCTAATCATCCGATTTCCATGTCCTTGAAGAGAGCCTATGGCAAAGAAATTAAAGACGAGCTTGTTACGGATGTACAAGAAATTGCAGGGCTTGGTATTCAGGCCGACATCGAAGGCAGGAAATTATTGGTAGGTAATGCCAAACTGATGTCTGACCAAGCGATTAGATATGATGAACCGGATAATATTGGTACAGTTATCCATATAGCTGTGGACGGAAACTATACTGGCTATATCATTATTGCTGATGAAATAAAAGAGGATGCTGACAGGGCTATTAAGCGGCTTAAGGCAGAGCAGGTCAAACATACGGTCATGCTGACTGGTGATCAAAAAAGTGTTGGCGAACAAGTTGCCAAAAAATTAGGTATTGATAAGGTTTATGCAGAACTGCTGCCTGCTGATAAAGTCAAGAAATTGGAAGAACTTATGGCAAAAGATACTAAAAGAGGAACAGTTGCTTTTGTAGGTGATGGGGTTAATGATGCTCCGGCCTTGGCAAGAGCGGATATCGGCATTGCTATGGGCGGTTTGGGTTCGGATGCTGCTATCGAAGCGGCTGATGTCGTAATTATGACTGATGAACCTTCCAAAATTGCGAGCGCCATTAAGCTTGCCAAACGCACAGTTTTGATAGCCAGGCAGAATATTTTCTTTGCTTTAAGTGTGAAGGCAGCCGTATTGATCTTGGGGGCGTTGGGATTAGCTAACATGTGGGCAGCTGTTTTTGCTGATGTCGGAGTTTCGATTATAGCAATTCTTAATGCTATCCGGGTCTTGGAAAGCAGCCAAAGTTTTTAAAAAATATAAACATCTATTAAAAAATGATATTTACAAATAAAAACAATTATTTGTAAGAATGTAAATATGCATAATAGGAATAACGTGGTAAAATAGAAACGATAAAAGAATATTCTGTATATTCGACGGGGTTTCATAAGGAAATATTAATAAAGAGAGGAGGATTAGAAATGATACGCAGTTTTGAAAAACATGGTAGTTATTATTTTGATGATGGGCGTGAAACCATCGAAACGGTGGAATTAATTGATTGCAATTTGGTTGTCTATGACAGACTTTTTGGCTATCTGTACAAAAGTAAAACCATAGCTGAATATGAAAAAGAAGATTAATCCTGGAAGACAGAGCGACCGAATGCAACAGGCACAGGCCGCGCTTTTTATTTAAAATTCATGGACGATTTTTATCTATGTTAATCAATGGGCCAAAGGGTAATGCCCCCTTTGGCCCATTTTAGCTTTTTAATTGCTGAGCTCTAATTGGTTTTTTACCAGATCGTAATAAGCACCTTTCTTAGCTATTAAGCCAGCATGTGTTCCAGTCTCAATAATTTTACCCTTTTCTAATACTATAATCTGGTCCGCATTACGCACTGTGCTTAAGCGATGGGCAACAATAACGACTGTTTTATCCAGGAAAAACTGTTCCAGATTATTCATGATAATCGCTTCGTTGTTGGTATCCAGGGCATTGGTGGCTTCATCAAAGAAAATGAAATGCGGATTTTTATAGGCTGCGCGGGCAATTAAAATGCGTTGCTTTTGACCTTGGCTTAAACCTTGCCCGTCAGCGCCAATAATGGTTGTATATTTCAGTGGCAGGGAATCAATAAACTCTTCAATATTAGCAAGCTGCACGGCGCGTTTTAATTGTTCCTTATCAATGATCGCGTCAGACATGGTGATGTTATTGGCAATGGTATCAGAGAAGATATAGCCCTCCTGGAGGACGCTGCCGCATTTCTGACGCCAGACCTTTTTCTGTATTTTGTTTAAAGGCGCAGAACCAAGAAATATCAAACCTTCAACAGGCTCGTATACTCCTAGCATTAATTTTAGCAGGGTAGTTTTGCCGCTGCCGCTCGCACCCACGATTGCAGTCGTTTTTTTCTGCGGAATAGTAAGCGAGATATTTTGCAGGACTTTTTCTGCATAAGGGCTGCCATATTGGAAAGAAACATTACGAAGAATTAGAGGTACGTCCGGTGCTATTTCAGTAATATTTTGTTTTTGAGGATCTGCGTCTTCCTTTAAAGCTTTAACTTCTTCAATGCGTTCTAAGCTGATTTTAGCATCCTGAGCCATTGTTATAAAATGCATGAGCTGCTCAACAGGACCATTTAACTGTCCAAGGATGAATTGAATGGCCAGCATCATGCCTAGCGAAATATCATCGTTAATTACAGAGCGGGCTGACCAGTAGGTAATCACGATATTTTGGGTTTCCTGCAGCAAAAAGCAGCCTGTTTCCTGCTTCTGGTTCAATGACATGGCTTTGCGGCCTACCTTGAATAAACCGTCCTGCAGTTTTACCCATGCCTTAATTTTTTGCTGTTCACAATTATTCAGCTTAATTTCCTGCATGCCCATGATCAATTGAATGATCTGGCTTTGATTTTTGCCCATTTGTTTGAACTTATCAAAATCAAGTGCCCTGCGTTTTGCCAGGAAGAGCTTCAGCCAAGCCAGATAGCAAAGCGTTCCCGCGATGAAAATAGCAAAAATAGGCAGGCTGTAAACAGCAAGGACAGTACCGAAAACCAGCAGGTTTAAAATCGTGAGAAAAATATTTAAGACAGATGACGTCAGGAATAATTCTATTCTTTGGTGATCACCGATGCGCTGCAGAGTATCGCCAACCATCTTGACATCGAAAAAGCGGAGTGGCAGTTTAGTTAGTTTAACCAAGAAATCATGAACGAGTTTGATGTTCAAAGGCGTACTGATATGAAACAAAAACCAACCGCGCAAAAAACTGACGGAAGCGCGGCTGAACATGAGCAGCAATTGCCCGAACAGAATCAACTCTAACAAACCAAGATCTTTTTTTTGTACACCGCTATCTACTAAGGCTTGCGCCAAAAAAGGCAAGGCGAGCTGAATCATACTGCCTAGCAGCAACAGTAAAAAAAGCCGCAGCAGTAAGTGCTTGTATTCTTTCAGATACACCAGCAGGTCGGAGAAACCTGTGCGTGGCGCTGGCGGCACCGGCAGCTGATAAAAGGCAGCCGTTGGTTCCATGAGCAGGGCATAGCCTTTCTCGTCATTAATTGCCCAATGGCTTAAGAATTCTTCTGTCGTAAAGTGTTCTTCGCCTATGGCAGGGTCGGCGACAGTAAAACCATCTGCCGAAACTTGGTAAACAACGACAAAATGCTCATGGTCCCAGTGGACAATGCAAGGAAGAGGCGCATGCAGAGACAAATCAGCCAGTGAAATAAGTGCGCATTTCGCGTTCATGCCGATTTTTTCCGCCGCATCACGCAAACAGAGCAAAGAAGTACCTTCACGGTCTGCATAGCTTAGTGTGCGAAGATATGCCAAGGGATATTCTTGCCCATAATGTTTGGCAATCATGCGCAGACAAGTCGGCCCGCAATCCATAGCATCGTATTGTAGATAAAGAGGAAATCTTTTTTTAAAAATCATTGATATCAATAACCCCAATGTAATTTTTGCAATCATTACGGTAAGCGAAAATTTGCGTTAGCAAGTCAGGATATTCGCTTGCCAGAAGGATAAAACAGTTAAAATCATATTTTGTGCGCAGACGGAAACAATCACATTCCTGTTTGGAAGGATTAGTGAAATGGTCGCCGTTGAGTCTTGCCGCAGCGCAGATAGTGCAGAAATTCACATTCCAGCAGCTGCGGCAGAAAGCGTTATTAATTACTGCATTGTATTTTTGGTAAAACGCAAGCAGTTTTTGAAAATCCAAGCCGTTATCGCAGTTACCGATAGGCAGCGTGCCGCTGACCTTGTGACAAATCAAATAATCGCCGTTAGCTGCCAGCATCAGATTGTCAAAACCCATTGGACAGGTCAGCATAATATTTAAATGCTCTTTGCCAGCAGGATGATCAGTGTGCAGCTTGGCAAAGGGGAAGATATTGGCGAAGTTATTCATGTGCGGCAGGGGATCAGCTTTAATCGCTGTTACCATTTTTTTGAAATTGGTAAGGCCGTCAGCCAACGCTTGCGCATAATAGCTGCTTTCGGCGCTGCAGTCATAAATGAAGGTGCCGTCAAATTCGACAGAAAAATGTTGAGCGTCCAAAGCACCAAGTTTGCTTGTAAAATCCACACACTTCGCGTAATCATGTTCTGCTGTATATACTCCAAAAATAGTTATTTTGTTTTGAAAATAAGCCGGACAGAAGTTTTTGATTTGCAGCAAATTTTTGTAAGCCAAAGCGAAAGTGCCTGAACCATCGGGAAAGACGCGGCATTTATCATGTTCTGCCTGTGAGCCGTCCATACTGGCGAACAAAGTAACATTATTATCTACAAGAAAGTTTAAGATTGCTTCGTTCATGATTGATAAATTGGTATTGGCTGTAAACGACAAGGAGGTAACAGGTATGCCATATTGTTCCCAAGGCAGGGCTTTGAAATAGGCAGCACTTTTCTTGATGAGATCAAAATTCAGAAACGGTTCGCCGCCATACCAGGAAAGTGTAGGGGGAACGGTCGCTAAGATGATCACTTTTTTCTCAGCGGTTAGTTTTTGAAAAAAAGAAGTATATTTGGCAAAATAATATCGGATGCCCTTATACGCAATTTCTTCACTCATATTAAGCTGTGAAGCTTCGCCTTTTTGCGCAGCAATGGTTCTTTTGCAGTAACTGCAGGCATAGTTGCAATTCTGTGTGACTTCCAGGCAGAACTTCCTTAATAGGATGTTTTCGGTGTAATATTCCAATTGTTTTGTCAGCGTCTTGCGGTCTACAGGAGATATTTCTGCTGCTGGTCCTTCACTGAAGAGCCCATTATGTTTCAAGCTTTGAAATTTATCAACTAATATTTGTAAATGTTGCTCAGTAAGTTGCCCGGCATACTTTTCGCAAATTACATTCAAGGGGGAATTATTTAAAAAGTCCAGCAGGATCTTTTTTTCTATTAAAGATAAAAGAAAAGCAAAGTGTGCCTTCGCATCATAAACTAGCACATCATCGCCATAGCGGAATGTTTTGATTAACGGGTATCGAGGAAGAAAATCTAAGTCTTCGGAGTTCATTAGTCATTGCTCCTTTAATAGTTCATGCCAATATCAGTTTTATGGTTGATATTGGCATGAAGGCAGAGTTTTCATTTTTACCAGGGTTGGGAGCCACCGGCGAAAGTACTGGCGGCCGAAGCGCTTTTGTTAGAGTCCCTGGTAGTAGCACTCACATTACTTTGACTGCAGGAACAGGAACAGCTGCAGCTGCAGCTTTTACTGGCACCGCCTTTAATGGTTTCAGCTTTCTCCACGCTTAGCTCTGTTACGTGTTTGAGAAAATCCATGGAAATTAACCCCTCTCATGTCAAAAATACTATTAATGCAATTTGACTAAACTTAACTATGAAATTGCATTTTACAGATAATTCGACACTTTTTTTCTTATACCTTTCGTGAAAAGGTCAGAAATATGAAAAAATTTTTATAACGATTAAAAAGTTCACTCATGTTATAATTATATTAATCATTATCAATATACTGGCGCACAATTATATTTATCAAAAGGATAGGTGAGCATATTGAAGAAAGTATTGTTTGGTCTTTTGTTCAGCTTATTATTATCATTTTTACAGTTTAGCTCTCCGGTATTTGCCGGTGAAAGCAGAACTGATGCAGACCAGCAGCTAAAATCTGAAAGAACTATTGCCGGTACGGTTTACAAGTATCAATACATTGCACCGTTCAATAAACTGGTTCCCTGTGAAAATTATCAAATATATCTGCTGCCTGCTTCATCAGAACAGAAAGCAGAACTACTCTTGAATTCCAAACAAGCTGATTTCAGCATCAATGTTTCGGAAGAGAAATTAAAACAGGCAGCGGCCATTGAATTCGTTTCCCATTATGGCAACACGAGTATTGCTGTTAGCGAGATCAAGGATACTCCGCTGAAAGTAGTTCTGGAACCAGAGATGTTTGTTAAAAAGCCCGCTATTTATCTCTATCCTGCGAAAAAGCAAAAGATAGTGGTTACGCATGATTTCAAAGGCAAATTAGTAACTACTTACCCTGTCTATAAGGATAACTGGACGGTAATTGCTGAGAAAGACGGCACCCTTTTGAATTTGGCAGATAAGCGCAAATATAAATACTTGTTCTGGGATGGTATATATACTTTCCCGCAAGAGCATTATCAGTTCCAAAACGGGTTTTATCTAGCAAGGCACGAATATATTTCCTTTTTAGAGCAAAAATTGGCTCATATAGGATTAAACGCGAATGAAATTAATGATTTTATTGTCTATTGGCTGCCGGAAATGAATAAATTCGATAATTGTTTTGTGCATTTCAGGATTAATGACGATATCGACGGTAGTTCTGTATTGAAGACTAAACCAGTTGCCGATACTGTGATACGCGTATTTATGGAGTTTTACGGCATTAATGGTCTTGCAGCTGAACCTAAATTACCAGAACAAGTACTGCCGCAATTTGCGAGAAAAGGTTTTACATTGGTAGAATGGGGCGGCGGTGAAATAACTTACCCCCTGTGGCTTCCAACGGTTTCGGAGCAAAAGCCGGAAAATAGTCAGAGCGCAAGCAGCTTGAGCAAATCTTTGGAGATTGGCGTTTTGGGTTGGAAGTGGGGAGCCAAACCGGCAGAAATTACTGGTAATAGCGTAGAGGGTGCAGTAAATGGTCTTAGCGTTTATACAGCTGACCTTGATTTGTCACCTGTTCTTGGCGAAGTGAAAGCTTCCTCGGAACCAAGACTTATTTTTGATCAAAAGGCTGGTTTCGTACAAGCCCATATCGATTTCGCTTCAGCTGATTATGAACAAGTTGATAAGAGATTGCGTGAACTCTTAGGTCAGCCGACGCCTATAATCTATGAAAGGTATCAAACTGACTTAGATCTTTTGCAAAGAGCAGAATGGCATATAGGCTCTGCCTCTAAAGTGGTTTTGGAAAATAGATTTGCCGGAGCAACGCTGAAAATAAGTAAAATGGGTTTCTTTTAAATTTAATTTAAGAATGGCTGATTGCAAGACACAGCAGACAGGGATTTTTCTGTCGGCTGTGTCTTTTTTGTGCGGACATAATGATAAAAAGGTCTATAACCGTTTATTGTTTACGAATAGAACTAAGCGTTCACGGAATTACTCAAATTTTCACGCAATAACGGTGCTAGAATATAGGGTGGTATTATGGCTGGTTTATAATATTCCAAGGTGCCAACAGTACAGTGTGGTTTAGGCTGCCGACAGAGGAAACAAGGCAACTCGCGTAGGCGGCAAAACGAAATTTCTGCTAGAGCTCCCAGGAATTTTATAAAAATAAAATATTCTAAGGGGGAAAAAGTATGAAAAAATCTTTAGTATTAGGAGTGGCAATGGCACTTGGCATATCCGCTACCGCTTTTGCCGCCAACCCATTCTCTGATGTGCCTGCTGGTCACTGGGCCTATGCTTCCGTAGCAAAATTGGCTGCTGCCGGCATCGTGGACGGTTATCCGGATGGCACCTTCAAAGGTGACAACCTGATGACTCGTTATGAAATGGCTCAAATAGTTGCTAAAGCTTACGCTAAAGGCGCAATCGGTGCAGACGACAAATTGATGGCTGAATTCGCTGATGAACTCGACAACCTTGGCGTGCGTGTAGCCAAACTCGAGAAAAAAGCCGACAACGTAAAAATCACTGGTCAAGCTCGCTTCGGTTACAAAGATATTGAGTCGAGAGACTATGGTGTTAAGTACAAGTGGAATGAATCGGAATTGCGGACTCGTCTTTACTTGAGTGGAGCAATCAATGATGATTGGAGCTACGGGGCGATGCTTCAAAATTCACAGATTTTGAACACCAATGCAGAAGAGAGTACAACCAAGTTCCGCCGTGCTTTTGTTACAGGTAATATAGGAGATGCAAAAATTACTGCAGGGCGTCAAGCTTTTACTGTTGGTCATGGATATGTAGCTGATTTGTCCGGTGATGCACTGAAGGTTGATTTTGGAAACAAATTAAAAGCTTCTGCTTTTGCAGGACGCTTTGATACAGTAATGTATACTGGTGGCTGGTGGGGCATAGATGGTGTTAATGATAAAGCGACACTCTATGGCTTAGTTGCCAATTATCCTTTTAACGATAAACTTTATACAGAGTTGGGCTTTTATGCTCGCGAAGGTAATGCAAATAATGCTGATGGCGGTTATAGAGAACAACAAATTTATACCGCTGGTCTTGGTTATAAATTCGATAAAAACCTGGAAATTTATGGCGAATACCAAAAGGCAAAGAAAACTATGGACGAATTTTATTATTATCCAACAGTTGGAGCCGGTGATGATGGCTGGGCCGCGACTATAAGCTATAAGGGAGCCAAACCTTCGGATAAAGGTTCCTGGGGCGCTTATGCCACCTATTACGATCAATCGACGGCAGTCATACTTGATTCAATATCAGAATTTGAAGATTATTTCTTCTTCCCAGAAGGAATGAAAGGGTATGAAATTGGCGTCGGATACACATTAGCTAAAAATATCGTAGCCAATGTAAGTTATTATGATATTGATAACAAGGATTGGTCTGACGTAGAGGATTATGGTGGCAAGATGCTTTGGAGTTCGGTGACCTTTACTTTCTAAATAATGCATATAAAAAACAGAGGCGAGCATATGCTCGCCTCTGTTCTGCGTTTAAGATCACTTCGCTGCGGTCGGGATGACATAAGGAGAGCAGTCAGGATACACCATGGTATGTCCTTTCGAACATACTACTCTTGTCATTTCGAGCGAAGTCGAGAAATCTTGGTTTTGACTTTATTATTTTTTCTTTTCAATAACATGGTCAGCGGCTTTGCCGAAGATGTCTCTTACATGATCGTCGTCAAGTGAGTAAAAGACATTTTTACCTTCGCGCCTGAAACGGACAAGGTTAGCTTCCCTCAAGATACGGAGTTGGTGGGAGATGGCAGATTTTGTCATATTAAGCAAGACTGCCAGGGCACAGACGCACATTTCATTTTGGCTTAAGGCACATAATATATTGCACCTGGTGCTGTCGCCCATGATTTTAAATAAAGCCGAAACTTCAGCTAATATGGGTTCCTCGTACATTTTCGCGCGGACTATTTCTACAATCCCTGCATGTATTATTTCACACTCGTTATTCTTGGTACTCATCATATCACCTACATTTTCAAGGAGAATCTCTAAAGACATTATAGTTTGCTGCACATGTTTTTGTCAAAAGCGGTAAATTTTCGCTTGACAGTTGAGTAATCATTCAACTATAATTTAAATGCAAAGTTGAATGATTACTCAACTAAAAAATGGAGGGATAGATTATGAAAAAATCATTTAAATTAGTTGGCCTTGATTGTGCAAATTGTGCTGCAAAAATGGAAGAAGCTATCAGCAAATTACCGGACGTTTCAGCCGTTTCGATAAATTTTCTGACGACCAAAATGACAATTGAGGCTGAAAGAGAACAAATGGATGGCATTGTGGCAGCTGCGCAGAAAATAGTAAAAAACTACGAACCAGATGTAAAGATAGAAAAGGCGTAACGGACAATGATTAATCAGAAGAAGCGTCTTTTCAGAATTATAGCAGGCGGTATTATTTTTGTCGCTGCACTATTGGCAGATACCAATAATCTTGTATTGAATTTAGTATTGTATCTAGCAGCTTATTTCACCGTTGGCGGCGATGTTGTTTTGCGTGCTTTGAGAAATATACTGCGACTGCAGGTATTTGATGAAAATTTTCTAATGTTTGTCGCGACTGTTGGCGCCTTTATCATAGGCGAATATCCTGAAGCCGTTGGTGTTATGTTATTTTATCAGATTGGAGAGCTTTTTCAGGACTATGCTGTCGATAAGTCAAGAAAGTCTATTGCCGAATTGATGAATATTCGTCCTGATTATGCTAATGTAAAACGTAACGGAGAAATTATTACTGTTGATCCGGATGATGTATTGATTGGTGAAGAAATAGTGATAAGACCGGGAGAAAGAATACCATTGGATGGAGTGGTCGTTGAAGGCCGCTCGATGGTGGACACTTCATCACTTACCGGCGAAGCAGTACCACGTGAAATTATGGCCGGAAGAGATATTCTCAGCGGCTGTATCAACATAAGTGGCTTGCTGACCGCACGGGTTACCAAAGAATTTGGTGATTCAACAGTGAGCAAAATTCTTGATTTGGTGGAAAATGCTACTGCTAAAAAATCAAAGTCGGAGAATTTTATCACGAAGTTTGCCAAATACTATACACCGGCTGTTGTTATCTTGGCTGCTATGTTAGCTTTTATCCCTCCTTTTACTTTCAGCGAAGAGCCTCTTATAGAATGGGTGTTCCGAGCACTGACATTTCTTGTTATTTCGTGCCCGTGCGCATTGGTGATTTCCGTGCCTCTTAGTTTTTTCGGTGGCATCGGCGGTGCCTCACGTAATGGTATCTTGGTTAAAGGCGGTAACTATCTGGAAGCTTTGGCAAAAACAGAGATAGTAGTTTTTGATAAAACAGGAACTTTGACCAAAGGTGTTTTTGAAGTACAGGAAATAGTTGCCAAAAAGACAAGCCCTGAGAAGCTATTGGAGCTGGCAGTTTATGCGGAAAACCACTCGAACCATCCGATTTCTTTGTCACTTAAAAAAGCTTATGGCAAAGAAATTAAAAATGATCTGATTAAAGATGTACAGGAAATTCCCGGTCTTGGCGTAAAGGCGGTTATTGACGATAGGGTAGTTCTATTAGGCAGTGCAAAATTAATGTCAGAACATGGCATAACTTATGATGAGGAAGCAATGACCGGTACGACGGTTCACTTAGCTGTCAATAACGAATATTACGGTCATATCATCATTGCTGACGAAATAAAGGAAGATGCAGCCAATGCCTTGCGGGCTCTTAAGAAGGAAAACGTCAGGCAGACAGCAATGCTTACTGGTGATTGCCGGAACGTTGGTGAATATGTTGCCAGAGAGCTAGGCATTGACCGAGCCTATACGGAACTATTGCCTGCTGACAAAGTCAATAAACTGGAAGCAATTATGGCAGAAAAATCCGGCAGGGGTACAGTTGCTTTTGTGGGCGATGGAGTCAATGACGCACCGGTACTGGCCAGGGCTGACATTGGTATTGCTATGGGTGGTTTGGGTTCTGATGCAGCTATTGAAGCGGCGGATGTCGTAATAATGACCGATGAGCCATCGAAGATTGTGGCTGCGATCAAGATTGCCAAGAGGACAGTGTTGATAGCTAAGCAAAATATTTTCTTCGCGTTAAGTGTAAAGGCAGTAGTGCTGGTGCTGGGAGCTTTAGGACTGGCTAACATGTGGGCGGCTGTCTTTGCAGATGTTGGTGTTTCCGTTATCGCTATCCTGAATGCTATTAGAGTACTGAATACTAATAACAGCTTAGGGTAATTAAATAGCAGTGAATTTTCAAAAAATAAGTACAAATATTAATAAAAGATAAATGTTTACAAATAAAATCAATTATTCAAAAGATTGTAAATAGGCATGGACAGGAATAAGTGATAAAATAAAGGCAATAAAAGAATATTCTGTATATTATACGGAATATTCTTTTTGACGTAAAACGAGGAGAGGAGAGGGTTACAGTGATACGTAGTTTTGAAAGCAACGGAAGATTTTATTTCGATGATGGGCGGAAGATAATCGAAACGGTCGAGTTAATAGATTGCAACTTGGTCGTCTATGATAGGCTTTTCGGGTACCTTTACAAAAGCAGAACTATAGATGAATATGAGAAAAAAGATTGATTTTGCAAGGCGAAGCGACCAGCCGGAAAAGGTACAGGCCGCGTTTTTTCTATAAGATTCATGCTGTTTTTTATACATGTTAATCAGACGGACCAATGGGAAAAAGCCCCATTGGTCCGTTTTTTCGTCTAAGTGAAAGACCAAAGCAGGCCCCCAAAAAAGACAAAGGGGACTGTCCCCTTTGTCCTTTTTTGGCATCTAATGGCCTAATTCTAATTGGTTCTTGACTAATTTGTAATAGAAGTTTTTATTATTTATTAAATCCGTATGCGTCCCGGTTTCGACCACTCTGCCCTTATCCAGAACAATAATCTGATCGGCGTTGCGGACCGTACTTAAGCGGTGGGCAACTATGACTACTGTTTTATCTTGAAAAAATTGTTCAAGGTTCTTCATGATGATTGCCTCATTATTGGCATCCAAAGAATTAGTTGCTTCATCAAAAAAGATGAACTGAGGATTTTTGTAAACGGCACGGGCAATTAAAATACGCTGCGTTTGTCCCTGACTTAGTCCTTGACCGTCAGCCCCGATGATAGTTTTGTATTTTAGGGGCAGCGATTGGATAAATTCTTCTATGTTGGCAGTTTTGGCGGCGAGAATAAGTTTGTCTTCATCAATGTTTTCGTCCTGCAAAGCGATATTATTGGCGATGGTATCAGAAAAGATGTAGCCGTCTTGCAGAACGCTTCCGCATTCCTGCCGCCAAGCTTTTTTCTGTATAGTGCTTAGACGTGTCGAATCCAGCAATAGGTCACCGGCAGTTGGTTCATATACTCCCAGCATTAGTTTGAGCAGTGTAGTCTTGCCGCTGCCACTAGTGCCAACAATGGCAGTTACCTTTTTACTGGGAACCATAAGCGAAATATTTTGCAGTACTTTTTCCGAGTAAGGACTGCCATATTGGAAAGAAACATCACGAAGAACAAGGGAAGCTTCTGGCGATACCTCGGTTATGCTTTTCTCGTCAGGATTTTCATCCTCTTTTAAAGTTTTAACTTCCTCAATGCGCTCCAGGCTTATTTTCGCATCCTGAGCAATTGTTATAAAATGCATGAGTTGTTCGACAGGTCCATTCAGCTGTCCAAGAATAAACTGAATGGCCAGCATCATACCAAGGGAAATTTCATCATTAATGACTGAACGTGCTGCACAATAGGTGATGATGATGTTTTGCGTTTCTTGCAGCAGGAAGCAGCCGGTTTCTTGTTTTTGGGTTACAGCCAAGGCTTTTCTTCCCAGCCTCAGCAAACCTTCCTGCAGGTTGAACCAGTTTTTGATTTTGCGTTGTTCGCAATTATTCAGCTTGATTTCCTGCATACCCATAATCAATTGGATGATTTGGCTTTGGGTTTTGCCCATTTGTTTGAACTTATCAAAATCAAGCGACCTGCGTTTTGCCAGGAAGAGTTTTAGCCAGGCAAGATAAAGAAAAGTTCCGGTAATGAAGATGGCGAAGATCGGCAAGCTGTAAATGGCCAGCACAGTGCCGAAGACTATAAGATTCAAAATAGTGAGTAGGATATTCAGGAAAGAGGTTGTCAGGAATAATTCTATGCGTTGGTGGTCACCGATGCGCTGCAGCGTATCGCCAACCATCTTAACATCAAAATAGCGGAGCGGGAGTTTAGTCAATTTGACCAGAAAATCGTGAACAAGGCGGATGTTTAATGGCGTGCTGATATGAAAAAGCAGCCAGCCGCGCAAAAAGCTGACAGAAGCCCTGCTAAGCATGAGCAGCAACTGACCGAACAATATCAATTCTAAGAAACCTAAATCTTTTTTCTCAATGCCTCTGTCAACTATTGTCTGGGCCAAAAAAGGCAACGCAAGCTGTATGGCACTGCCTAAGAGCATTAGTAATAACAACTGTAACAGCAGCCGCTTGTATTCTTTAAGATATAAAAAGAGGCTTCCTAAACCCTTCGCTGTCGCCGTTGGCGGCTGTTTTTGGTAAAAGGCATCGACTGGATGCAATAAAAGCGCATATCCTGTCTGGCTTTCGCTTGCCCAATGACTTAAGAATTCTTCTCTAGTAAAACATCTTTCGCCGATGGCAGGATCAGCAACAGTAAATTTATCATCGGAAACTTGATAAACAACAACAAAATGCTCTTGATTCCAATGGACAACGCACGGCAGAGAAATGTTGCCAGACAAATCTGCAATAGTAATAAGCGTGCATTTGGCCTCCATGCCGATTTCTTTGGCTGCATCCCGCAAACAAAGCAAAGAAGTCCCTTCGCGGTCGGCATAACTTTTTTCGCGGAGATAAGCCAAAGGATAATCTTTGCCGTAAAACTTGGCAATCATGCGCAGACAAGTAGGGCCGCAGTCCATAGCATCGTATTGGAGATAAATAGGAAATTTCTTCTTAAAATTCATTGATGTCGATAACCCCGATAAAATTATTGTGATCATTGCGGTAGGCAAAGATTTTGGTCAGCAAATCAGGATATTTGCTGGCAAGGAGAAGTAAACAGTTAAAATCATATTCGGTACGCAGGCGGAAACAATCACATTCGTGTTTAGATGGATTGACGAAATGATCACCGTCGAGGCGGGCTGCCGCACAGACAGTGCAGAAATTCACATTCCAACAGCTTTTGCAGGCAGCATTATTGATGGCTGTATTATATTTTTGATAAAATGCAAGCAGTTTTTCCCAATCAAGGCCTGTTTCAACGTTACCAATGGGAAGGGTGCCGCTGACTTTGTGGCAGATCAAATAATCACCGTTAGCTGCGAGCATCAGGTTGTCGAAAGCCATCGGGCAGGTAAGCATGATGTTTAAATGATCTTTGCCAATTGGATGGTCTGTATGTAATTTAGCAAAGGGAAAGATATTGGCAAAATTGTTCATGTACGGATCAGGGTTAGCTTTTACTGCCAGGACCATTTTTTCAAAGTTTGCCAGATTGTTCGACAGTTCGTCAGTATAATACTTTGTTTCAGCATTAATGTCATAGACGAAGGAGCCGGCATACTCAGCGGAGAAGTGCTGAACGTCGAGAGTACCAAGCGTAGCAGTAAAATCAATGCATTTTTGATAATCATGTTCAGCCGTATAAACACCGAAAATCGTTACTTTGTTTTTGAAATAGTCAGGATTATAATCTTTGATCTTCATTAAATTTGCATAAGCGATGGCAAAGGTGCCGGTTCCATCAGGAAAAACGCGGCACTTATCCTGTTCTGCCTGCGGGCCGTCAAGGCTGGCGAACAAGGTAACGTTATGCGCAACAAGAAAACGCAGAATATCTTCATTGATAATAGACAAATTGCTGTTGGCGGTAAATGTAATCGAAGAAGTCGGTATGCCATATTTTTCCCAGGGCAGATTTTTAAAATACTCCGCACTTTTTTGAATCAAATCAAAATTCAGGAAAGGCTCTCCGCCATACCAGGAAATCGTTGGTGGAACAGTTGCCAACAGGAGAGATTTTTTCTCTTCTGTTAGCTTTTGAAAAAAGGCGGTGTATTTCTCAAAATAATATTGTATGCCTTTGCAGGCGATTTCTTCGCTCATATCAAGATTAGAAGCCTCACCTTTTTCTGCAGCAATGGTTCTTTTGCAGTAACGGCAGGCATAATTGCAGTTTTGCGTTATCTCCAGACAGAATTTGCGCAGCAAGATGTTTTCATCATAATATTTTAACTGTTCTTCCAGCGCAGCGGTATCAACAGGAGATATTTCAGCTGCAGCCCCTTGCCTGAAGACACCAACATTTTTTAAGCTTTGGAATTTTTCAAGCAAAGACCGCAAATGAGCTTCAGGAATCAACTCTGCATATTTTTGCCTGATTTCAGCCAGTGAAAGATTATTTAAAAAGTCCAATAGGACATTTTTTTCAACAGTAGATAAGAGAAAAGCGAAATGAGGTTTAGCGTCATATACAAGAACGCCTTCGCCACAGGTGAATATCTTAATTAAGGGATAGTTTTTCAGCCTATTTTGTTCGTCGGGTAGCATCATGTATTGCTCCTTTAATAGTTCATGCCAATATCAGTTTGATAGTGATATTGGCATGAGAGAAGATTTTCTTTTTAACTTACCAAGGTTGTGAGCAGCCGGCAAAAGTACTGGCTGCCGAAGCACTCTTGTTGGAATCTTTAGTAGTAGCGGTTACATTGCTCTGGCTGCAGGAGCAGGAACAAGAACAATTGCAGGTTTTGCCGCCTTTGATTGCCTCAGCTTCTTCAACGCTTAGTTCTGTCACGTGTTTGAGGAACTCCATAATTACACCCCTCCCTAATAAATCTGTAGCGCAATAGCGGTAAATTTTTATAAAATTATTGCGTTTACATGTAATTCGACATTTTTATCTTCATACCTTTCTGCAAAAGGTCAGAAATATGAAAAAATTTTTCTAGCGATTAAAAAGTGTACTCATGCTATAATTATAGCGATTATAATAGGTGAATTTGTGTGCGATGATATTCGAAAAAGGGATAGGTGAGCATATTGAAAAAAATACTGTTGGGCATTTTATTTGGTTTATTGCTGTCATTCTCGCAGTTCCAGGAATCCGTATTCGCAGCTGAAGTCGGAGAAAGTCAAACTGAGCAGGTAAGGGTAGAAAGGACGATTACAGGTACGGTTTACAAGTATCAGTATATTGTGCCTCGCAATGAACTTGTTCCGTGTGAAAATTATCAGGTGTATTTGTTGCCGGCATCGACAGACCAAAAAGCTGAGCTGTTATTAAATTCCAAACAACCTGATTTCAGCATCACGGTTGCAGAAGAAAAATTAAAACAAGCCTCGGCTATTGAATTCGTTTCTCATTATGGCAGCACCAGCATTGCCATTAATGAAATAAAAGATTTGCCGCTGAAAGTAGTTCTGGAACCAGAAATGTTCGTCAAGAAACCTGCTATTTATCTTTATCCTGAGAAAAAACAAAAAATAGTGGTTACACATGAGTTCAAAGGCAAGTTGGTTACTACTTATCCGGCTTATAAGGATAACTGGACGGTAATAGCTGAAAAGGACGGAATCCTGCTTAATCAGGCGGATAACCGCAAATACAAGTATTTGTTTTGGGATGGTGTCTATGCTTTCCCGGAAGAACACTACAATTTTCAAACAGGTTTCTATGTAGCAAAGGCAGATTATATTTCCTTCCTGGAGCATAAATTGGCTTATATAGGCCTGAATGAGAGTGAAATTAATGATTTTGTTGTTTACTGGCTGCCGGAAATGAATAAATTCGAACATTGCTTTGTGCATTTCAGGATTAACGACGATATTGACGGTAGTTCAGTTCTCAAGACCAAACCCGCTGCTGATACGGTTATTAGGGTATTTATGGAATTTTCAGGACTGAATGATTTTAACGCTGCTTCCTTCCTGCCGGAACAAGTATTGCCGCAACTGATGCGCAAAGGTTTTACGCTGGTTGAATGGGGCGGCAGTGAAATAAACACACCATTCCAGTTTAAAGCAAATTCAGAACCAAATATGCAAAACAAGCAGGCCACAACTTCATTGGGCAAATCATTGGAAACAGGTTTTTTAGGTTTGAAATGGGGAGCTAAACCAGCCGAAGTTGCAGGTCCTGGTGCAACCAGCACTATGCCGGGCCTGACCTTCTATACTGCTGATCTTGATTTGTCACCAATTCTGGGGGAAGTAAAAGCGACCTCGGAACCACGGCTTGTTTTTGACCAAAAGGCTGGTTTTGTACAGGCTCATGTAGATCTTGCTTCTGCTGATTATGACATGGTGGATAAACAACTGCATGAACTATTGGGGCAGCCTGTAGCTATCGTCTATGAAAAGTACAGCGTTGATAATACTCTGCTGCAAATGTCTGAGTGGTATCTTGGTTCTTCTGTCAAAGTAGTTTTGGAAAATAGGTTTACCGGAGCAATGTTGGAAATAAGCAAAAGAGATTTATTTTAAGATTAAAGATAAGAGAATAGTGCAAAAGACAAAGGCGACAGAATTATTCTGTCGCCTTTGTCTTTTTTGAAAGAACAAAAGATGATAATGTCCAAAAACCATTATTGAATACGAAGAGAAAACATCATTTGCGGAATATAGCTAATTTTCGCACAATATTAATGCTAAAATAAAATTGTGGTTTGTTATTTTGTTTATAATATTCCCGGATAATAGCAGAAATACTGCAGTTATCAATGCCGGCAGAGGAAACAAGGCAACTCGCGCAGACTAAAGCTTGCAGGCCTGCCAGAACTCCTGGGAATTTTATAAAAATAAAATATTCTAAGGGGGAAAAAGTATGAAAAAATCTCTAGTACTAGGAGTGGCAATGGCACTTGGCATATCCGCTACCGCTTTTGCCGCCAACCCATTCTCTGATGTGCCTGCCGGTCACTGGGCCTATGCTTCCGTAGCAAAATTGGCTGCTGCCGGCATCGTGGACGGTTATCCGGACGGCACTTTTAAGGGTGATTGCCTGATGACTCGTTATGAAATGGCGCAAATCGTTGCTAAAGCTTACGCAAAAGGCGCAATCGGTGCTGATGACAAACTGATGGCCGAATTTGCTGACGAACTCGACAACCTCGGCGTGCGCGTAGCTAAACTCGAGAAAAAATCCGATAATGTTAAGATTACTGGTGAGGCTCGTTTCGGCTACAAAGATTTTGATGCTAAACTTAATAGCCCATTTTCATACGATGATGAGGAAGAGGATCTTACTACTGAGGGCGGAGGAACGCATCTAAAGGCCAAAGCTCATGAGGCTGCGTTACGTACACGGTTGTATCTTAGCGGTACTGTCAATGACAACTGGACTTACGGAGCTATGCTGCAAAATACCCAGAACTTAGAAACAAATGCACAGGAGAGTACAACTCAATTCCGCCGTGCTTTTGTCAATGGCAAGATCGGGGAAGTTGAACTTACTGCTGGTCGTCAAGCTTTCACTATTGGCGAAGGTTATGTAGCTGATTTGACAGGTGACGCAATTAAACTCGACTTCGGCAACAAACTGAAAACCACACTTTTTGCCGGTCGTTTTGATTCTGTAGCTTATGATACGGCTTCTTTGGTCGGTATTACTGGTGTTAGCGGTGAAATAGACGAAGATATTATAGATGAGCTTGATCATATCTCTTCAAACAGTAAGACTACGCTTTATGGCGCAACTTTTGCTTATGACTTTACGGATAAATTGTATGGTAATGCTGGCTTCTATGCTCGCGAAGGTCACAACATTGGTGATATGCCGGAAGATGAGGCAAAACTTGCCGAACAAAAAATTTACACTGCGGGTCTTGGCTACAAGTTTGATAAGAACGTTAAAATGTATGCCGAATACCAAAAAGCCGATAAGAGCATGACTGATGCAGTAGTAATTGATGGCAGATCAGTCAGCAGTGAATATGCTTCTATAGTTAATTATGCAGGTGTAGGTGATGATGGTTGGGCGGCAACTGTGTATTACAAGGGTGCTAGTCCAATGGATAAAGGTTCATGGGGCGCATATGCGACTTATTATGATCAATCAGGAGCCGTAATTCTTGACTCGGTTTGCGAACTTGAAGACAATATGCCGGCAATTCTTGGTATGAAGGGATATGAAATCGGTACCAGCTATACATTAGCTAAGAATATTACCGGTAAGCTATCCTACTTCGACCTGAAGAACAAAGACGGCAGAGGCTTTGGGGAATATAAGAACAAGCTCATTTGGTCGACTGTAACTTTCAATTTCTAACTTCAAAATTAATTGTTTTGGAAGCACTACCATAGCAAGTAGTGCTTCTTTTTTGTATGTCTGTAAAAAAGTGAACGATATTAAACAAATGTACATTAATATTCATAGTAATGCTAAAAAAATATTACTAAAATCTTGCACTATTACCTTATATACTATAAAATAGTGTGCATAGTTTAAGTATTAATGTGTTTTGCATTCTTGTTTATAATATTCGCTTGGGAAATGGATTTCAAACCTATGTCTTGATTTGTAGAGGAAACAAGGATGCTCGCATGAATCAAACAGCAGTGGAGAAAGACTTTTCTCTTGGGGATTTTATAAAAATAAAAATTTCCCAAAGGGAGGAAAAGTATTATGAAAAAATCTTTAGTACTTGCAATGGCAATGGCTCTTGGCATTTCTGCTACCGCTTTTGCTGCAAACCCATTCTCTGATGTACCTGCTGGCCATTGGGCCTACGCTTCCGTAGCTAAATTGGCTGCTGCTGGTGTTGTTGACGGTTACCCAGATGGCACCTTCAAAGGTGACAATCTGATGACTCGTTATGAAATGGCTCAAATCGTCGCTAAAGCTTACGCTAAAGGCGCAATCAAATCTGATGACAAATTGATGGCTGAGTTTGCTGACGAACTTGATAACCTGGGCGTTCGTGTAGCAAAACTTGAGAAAAAATCCGACAACGTAAAAATCGCTGGCGCAGTTCGTGCTCGTTATTTGGATGTTGATAAAACTGACAAAGGTTACACTGCTGACGTACGTACTCGTTTGTGGGTCAAAGGCGCTATCAATGACGACTGGACTTACACCGGTATGCTCGAAAATACTCAAAATATGAACACCAATGCACAAGAAAGCGAGACTAAATTCCGTCGTGCTTATGTAACTGGTTCCGTTGGTGATGTTGGCGTGACTGCTGGTCGTTACAACTACACTGTTGGCCAAGGTAACGTTTATGATGATCACATGGATGCTATCCAACTTGATTTCGGTAAAGTTTTGAAGGCTAGTGTTGCTTACGGCCGTGCTGTTGAAGGCAACAAAAACTTCTATGATGAAGCAACAGAAAAATATACTGACAACACTGATGCATACATAGCTACTCTTGGCTACAAAGCTGGTATTGTAAATCTTGATGCTGCTTACTATGCTTTCAAAGACTATTTTGTTACTGACGACAACAAGATTTGGACTGTTGGTGCAAACGCAGAAATTGCTAAGAATCTTAACCTTGGTGCTGAATACCTGAAATCTGACCAAGAAACAACTGCTGGTGATGATGACGGCTATGTAGTATCTATGAGCTACAAAGGCGCTTCTGCTTCCGACAAAGGTTCTTTCGGTATCTGGACTAAATACTATGATCAAGCAGCTACTACTTATGTTTCCCATACTACTGATGCTGCACATGGTACATTGGACGCAAATGGCGGCTTCAAAGGTTATGCTGTAGCAGCTAATTACACCTTTGCTAAAAACATCGTAGGTTCTGTTGAATACTATGATCTTGATTCCAAGACTGGTGACTTAACTACTAAAACCTTGTGGAGTGATGTGACCTTCACATTCTAATTTTAGTGCTTTACAAAGGACGACCTTAGGGTCGTCCTTTTTTCTTGCTTTTTTTTATGTATCAAGCTAGAATATATTTATTGACTAATTAGTCAGCGCGATTAATGTCATTTTTAAAATATGGCATTG
>JBFWIF010000028.1:0-26309 GCA_050256135.1 Acidaminococcaceae bacterium
TCTCGGCACAAGTACAGCAGGCGTTACCTTGAAAACATAGTGCATGAAAGCCTTTTCACCTAAAATATAGGCCAAAGGTTCCTGCCGTCCACGCCTTAACACAAATTCTCTATATTTGGCGAGCTCATCAGCCTTAAGAGGTTGATCAAAATGCACATAAAGATTGATACGTGGACAGGAAAGCACAGCACAAAGCAGTATCTCTGCATCCAACCGGGGATTTTCTATCCCCTTGTCTGCGAAATACTGCCTAGTCCAATCCAATATTTTGACGATAGTCCATACATCTTTTGTCTGTGCTTCTTCCATTTATTTCACCTGCTGCAAACGTTCACTTTGTTTGGCAGTAACGAGCGCATCCAATAATTCGTCCAGATTACCATTAATAATAGTATCCAATTTATGCAAGGTCAAACCAATGCGATGATCGGTAACACGCCCCTGCGGGAAATTATAGGTCCTGATACGTTCGCTGCGGTCACCCGTTCCTACCTGACTCTTGCGATCTTCCGCTGTTGCCGTGCGCTGTTCTTCTTCAGCTTTTTCAAGAATTCTTGCCCTTAATACCCTCAAGCATTTTTCTCTGTTTTTAAGCTGTGACTTTTCATCCTGACATTGAGCCACGATACCTGTTGGCAAATGTGTTATCCTTACTGCGGATTCCGTCTTGTTTACATACTGACCACCTGCGCCGCCGGCCCTGTAGGTATCAACCCTTAAGTCTGCAGGATTAATGTCAACTTCCACTTCTTCGGCTTCCGGTAATACGGCCACGGTAACCGTTGAAGTATGTACTCGTCCCTGCGACTCGGTCTCCGGAACGCGCTGTACGCGATGAACGCCACTTTCAAATTTTAATCGACTGTAAACACCGTTACCTGATATCTGGAATATTACTTCTTTAAAACCACCCAAGCCAGTAGGGTTGGAATCAAGCATTTCCGTTCGCCAGCCTCGTTCTTCAGCATAACGAGTGTACATGCGGAATAAATCACCGGCAAAAAGAGCTGCCTCATCGCCGCCAGCGCCGCCACGTATTTCCATAATGACGTCCTTATCATCATTAGGATTGGAAGGCAAGAGAAGAATAGTCAATCTTTCTTCATAATCTGCAACTTCCGGCTTCAACTCCTTCAGTTCCTCTTCTGCCATTTCCACAAGTTCGTCATCTTCGTGAGCATCGACTATTTCCTGATCCTCTTTTATTTTTTGCATAAGCGCCTTATATTCACGAAAAACTGTTACAATGTCTGCTAATTTGGCATGAGCTTTGGTGCATTTTTGCCACTCTGCCTGGTTACTTATAACGTCCGGATCGCTGATGCGCGCTTCCAGATCCAAAAACTTATCTTCTAAAGCTTGTAATTTATCTAACATCACTATTTTCTCCTACACTAACCTCTGCCGCTTCTACGGCAGGTTTTTCTTCCGGCAGCACAGCTTTCAATGCCGCGATTGCAACTTCTATCTGGGAATCATCCGGTTCGCGGGTAGTAAGCTTCTGCAAATAAAGTCCCGGAAGAATAGCCGTCCGTACCCAGTTATGTTCCATATGTGTACCAGCATAACGTATAATTTCATAACTAATACCAGCAATAACTGGCATCAAGATAATTCTTGATAGAATTCTTTCGAGCAGATTAGGCCACCCTAAGAAGGTAAAAACAAACATACTGATAATCATGACAATCATCAGAAAATTAGTACCACAACGCGGATGCAGCGTTGTAAAACCGCGTACATTCGAGACTTCCAACGGCAAACCAGCTTCATAAGCAAAAATTGTCTTATGTTCAGCACCATGATACTGAAATACTCTTTGAATATCTTTCATCTTGGATATTGCGCCAATATAAATGAGGAAAATCGCCATACGCAATAGACCCTCAAAAAGATTTAGTGCCATATGGTTTTCTGTCCATGTTTTCACGAAACGCATAGACCAGGTTGGCAGTACGATAAAAAGGGCAATTGCAAGCACCATAGAAAAGACAATCGTCATTGCCATTTCTTTACCTGTAATCTGCTCCTCTTCTTCTCCGGAAACCTGCGCTGAATACGAAAGTGCCTTCATGCCAAGTACTAAAGACTCACAAAGGACAATGACCCCACGCAAAAACGGCTTCTTCAAAATTGGATATTTATCGGTGATAGAACCGGAAGCCATTTTATCTATAACAATTTCACCGTTCGGCTGCCTTACCGCTACAGCAATATTACCGGCAGCTCCACGCATCATAACACCTTCTATGACGGCCTGACCGCCAACGTTTGGTTTTCTTTCCATAGTTTTTCTCCTAATTGCAGTTAACGAAAAGGTTTGGATATAAACACAGCAGAGCCCCGGCTCTGCTGCAGTAATTACTACTCTTCTGTTTTATAACGTTTGTTGAATTTCTCAATACGGCCGCGTGCTGCCATATTACGTTGCTGACCAGTAAAGAACGGATGACATTTGGAGCAGACATCAACGCGCAATTCATTTTTTACTGAGCCTGACATGAATGTATTTCCACAAGCACAAACCACTTTGGTTTCGCCGTATTTCGGATGGATTCCTTCTTTCATCTTCCTGCACCTCTCTTTATCAAAACTCAAAATTACTACCTAAGCTTATAAATTATAACACAGCAGAAACTACCATGCAACAACTTTCAGTGTCTGGCTAAGGTTAGCATGAGTCACAATCGACATAGTTTCGAATATATTATCAGATCTAATAGCCAATGGTTAAAGTACTCCTCGCACCGCTTCCACACGCGACTATTCGGCTCCAAGCAGCCGGTCGCTGACGTGCAGCAGGCCCGTCGTATCTTTAGCCATCGCCTTGATTGCTACTCGCTCAAAGCTTAGTGTTCGGTGTATTAGTGGTTTAGCTTTTTTGCGACATTTTCGTTTGTACTAAGCTGTTTTCTTGCGCTTGCTAAGCTGAACATCGTATGCTATATTATCAATAAATAGTATCTATCCGATAGGAAGGAAAGGTGGCACAATGAACAAGTTTAGTTCTGACAGCCTCATTTATATCAGTGAAGTAATGATGCCTCATCAAGCCAATGTTGCAGGCAATATACATGGCGGTGAAATAATTAAGATAATGGATTCGGCAGCGTATGCTTCTGCCAGACGTTATGCACGTTCCAATGTTGTAACTGCGAGAATTGACGAAGTCGAATTTCATCTACCAATCATGATTGGTGATTTAGTTACCTGTACAGCACAGGTTGTTTATGTTGGCAATTCTTCCATGGAGGTTGCCGTAACAGTAGATGTTGAAGATTTGGAAACCGAGGGCAAAAAACGCGCCCTCTCCGCATTCTTCACGATGGTAGCTCTCGACAAAAAAGGAAGGCCTAACCCCGTAGCAAGACTTGGATTACGAACACCGGAAGAAAAACAAGCTTTTGAGGAAGGCCTGAAACGCTACGAAGCCCATAAAGCAAAAAAAACAAAATAGTACCAGACATAAAAAAACAGGGCGAAATTTTTCGTCCTGTTTTTTTATATTATTTTTCTTCTGTTTTATAACGTTTGTTAAACTTCTCGATACGACCACGAGCTGCCATATTACGTTGCTGGCCGGTGAAAAATGGATGACATTTGGAACAAACATCAACGCGTAATTCGTTCTTTACAGAACCGGACATAAATGTATTTCCACAAGCGCAAACTACTTTGGCCTCGCCATATTTTGGGTGAATTCCGTCTTTCACTATCGTACACCTCACTTTACCTAAAACTATTTATAAATAATTTTCAATATTCACGGTAGTCATTATAACACACGGAAATATTTGTTGCAAGCCTTACAGAAAGAACCTCTTTAAAAAATTAAGTGTACCAGACAAGGTCTGAAGAGTTCCTCTGGCAATCTCGACATATGCCGCATTGATGTCTATCGGTAAGGATTGAAGAGTTCCTCTGGCTGCTTCCACACGCGACAATTCGCCTGCTGGAGCAGTCGGTCGCTGACGTGCAGCAAGCCCGTCACTTCTTTAATCCTTGCCTCTATGTTTGTTCTAAATAACTCTGTTTGAATAACATTCCACACGCGACTATTCGGCTGTAAACAGCCGGTCGCTGACGTGCAGCAGCAAGCCGGTGTCATTTCTTTAGCCTTTGCCAACTCATAGAATTTCCCAACTCAGTAAGTTTTCGAATTCAGAAGAAGGCATCGGTTTAGCGAAATAATAACCTTGAACCCAGTTGCAGCCGATAACCCTTAAGAAATCCGCCTGTTCCTTAGTCTCAACACCTTCGGCAACAACCATCATGCCTAATTTCTGAGCCATGAGAACTACTGTTTCAATAATGCGCCTGCCTCTTTCGCTGCTCGTTTTATCCTGAAAGAACAGCTTATCAATCTTAAGTGTATCAAAAGGCATGGTATGAAGGATATTCAAAGACGAATAACCGCTGCCGAAATCATCAATGGCCAAATTAACACCAAGCCTGGCTATATTGTTAAATACTTCTACCAAGAAATCCTCAGAAGCCATAGGCATATGCTCAGTAAGTTCCAGTTCCAGAAGCTCCGGCGGTATTTTATATTTAGCAATGAGCGCGGCATATTCGTTTACAAAAGCTGGATCGAGCAGATGAAGTCTGGAAACATTAACTGATATTGGTAATACCTTACGTCCTTCGTCCAGCCATCTACGAATATCAATGCAAACCTGCTCAAAAACATAAACATCAAGTTTTAGTACAAAGCCATTCCTTTCAAAGAGCTCAATAAACTCTCCCGGCATTATCAGGCCTTTATCCGAAAACCAACGTACAAGAGCCTCGGCACCTACCACTTTTTCAGTGTTTAAATCGTATTTTGGCTGGTACCAAACTTTGAATTCGCTGCTATGCAAAGCTTGTTCCATCTTGTTCTCAATTTCCGCCTCGTGCATCGTTCTTGCGCCTAAATCTACTTCATAAAAGACAATACCGCCCTTATAGCCATTCTTGGCCTCTATGCGTGCTAAATCAACAAATTCCATCATTTTTTCCAAATCCGTTTCGCCTTTACCTGGCCTATATACACCAAAGGCAAGTGAAACATTATACAAAGCACCACTTGAAGCTAGTTCAGACTTGATACTTTCCTGCATATCAGATAATCTTTGTCTAATAGCGTCATCTCCTGAATCCTCCAGCAAAAGGATAAATATGTCATTGGTGCCATGTGCCAAAATTTCTTCATTATAGATTATGCCCTGCAAATTGCGGGAAAGCAAACGCAATAGCCGTTGGCCTTCCTTGGGTCCAAATCCTGTTGTAACTGCACGGAAATGATTAATATCAAACATGACGATGACATAATTACCGTCTCTTACTAATTCAGCGGCATCAATTTTAAATTTCTCAAAATTTCTTATACCTGTCGTTTGATCATAAAATGCAAGCTTTTCCAACTCTTTTTCCTTCCGCTTCTCCAACAGATAGAAATTACAAAAACCAGCTACAAATAAAAATATGAGTGAAGCGATAATCTGGTAAAGATATTTTTTTACCAAAATATTAAAGGTAAGATGATAGGGAATCTGGGCAATACTAGAGGTAATAATCCTATTACGCTCTTCAGGTCTCATATTGGCTATCACCTTGTTGAAAATACTCAAAAGTTTCTGGTCTCTGTTATAGGAAAGACCGAAAGAAAGAACTTGCACACCATTCCCATAAGGTAAAAGCTGCAAATTTTCATTGCCAGGCTCCTGTAGATATTTCTGCAAAATATAAGTGTTATCGACTACAAAATCAACCTCACCATAGTGCATTGCTTCCATGGCAGCCTCTAAAGTTTTGTAGTTAACAACGGAAGCACGTGGGAAATCCTTGCTCAAGGTATTCTTTATACCCAGTCTTCCATCAGCTATTCCGACAAAAAACTCACCTGTAGGTATAGTTCCTTTCATGCTTATAAAAGAAAGCGGCAAGTCCAAATATGGTTTACTCAAACCAATATTATAAAGACGGCTGTCTCCATTTGCTTTATCATATCCGCAAATAATATCGGCTTCCCCGTTTGCTGTGATATTTAAAAAATCCTTGTAATTCTTGGTCTTAACAAAATCAAATTTGAGCCCAGTTTTCTCAGAAACTATTTGTAAAAAATCAACCGCAATCCCTCTGACAATTCCTTCTTCATTATCATAGTAAGCGACCGGTTGCCAGTTTGGGTCATAAGCGACTTGATATTTCGGCTGAGTCTTAATAAAATCGGCCTCTTCACGTGTAAACGACACTTTAAAAACAGGACTATTTCCATAGTACTTATCCCAAAGCGCCTCGCGGTATTGCATGTTATCAGCAAAAATTTTATCACAGGCATTATTGATGCTATCAATTAAATTATCATTATCCTTTCGCGTAAGAAAATATCCTGGTTTAGGCTGAAAACGTGCGACAACTTTTCCTTCTTCGATTTGTGCAAAACTACTTGTAACCACCGCATCAATATTACCATTATGCAAAGCAGTAAACATCTCATCCAATTTGTCAAATTGAACTTTATTGACGCGAAAATTATGTTCCGCTGCATACTCATCAAGATTTTTCCCGATATTACTTCCCCTTAACACGCCAACCTTCATGCCATCAAATTTGGCAAAATCTTCATAATAAATATCTTCACGTTTCTGACCGACACATAACACCGAATAAATCATCCCAACATAATTCTGTGAATAGACAAATTTGTTCATTCTTGCAGGTGTCTTCTGCAAACTTGTCATCAAGTCAATTTCGCCATTCTCCAGCTTTTTCAGGCACTCTTCCAGAGTACCATAAACAAATTCGTACTCCCAGCCAGTCTGTTCCGCTATATCCTTTAAAAATTCATAACTGTAGCCAGAATAGCCGCCGTTGCCGTCAACACTCAGGAAGCTATCATAACCGTAGTAACCGACTTTGATAATTTGTTTCTGCTGTCCTGCTGCGCAGGTAAAAGAAAAGCCGCCCAAAATGAAAAGCAGGCAGGAAAACAGCATTATCATTAACAGCTTTTGTTTTCTTAACCTGATCAACATTTTGCGCAGCATATCATCAGCACTCTCCCAATGTAAAATTGGCACATGCATATTTTATCATATCGTAAATATCTTTGTACATTAGCATTACATAGAGAAACGGTATTTTATTCTTATTTTTATACACTATATAGTTTTATTTTTTCTTATTGTATTCCTGCATAACTGTATCCATGTCTTGCCGCAGCCAGCATTCAATAGCATCAGCTGTTCGTTTCACTGCTTCAGTCACAACTTCTGCCTCATCAGCGTAAAACCTCTGCAAAACATGTTTGATTACATCTTTTCTTTCCCCTGCCGGATGACCGATACCAACTTTAAAACGCGGGAATTCAGATGTACCGAGATGTTCCTGAATGGATTTGATACCATTATGACCACCGGCAGACCCTTTGCGTCTGATGCGCAGTTGTCCGCATGGTAAATCCAGGTCATCCTGGATTACTGCCACGTCCTCTGGTGCAATATGGTAAAAATTGGCAAAATCAGCTACCGCAAAACCGCTAAGGTTCATGTACGTAGTAGGTTTAATGAGAAAAATCTTTTCAGGCATACGATATTCGATGTAGAAAGCATTGTCAGCTTCCTTCCACTTTGTTTCGCCCCAGCGCCTTGCCAATTCATCAGCAACCATAAACCCAATATTATGGCGGGTATTTTCATATTCTTTCCCGACATTGCCAAGTCCTACAATTAATTTCATTAGTACTTCCTTCCTATTCAATTCCCTTGCAATTCATCAATCCTTACAAAGGTATATCCTTCACTGCTAAGTAAATCAATAATCTTCGGCAAAGCCTCCACTGTCTGCTCGCGCGAACCAGTATTCGCCGGGCTGTCACCATCATGAAGAAGTATTACAGAACCCGGTTTGACATTATCAATAACCCTGCTGATAATTGTTTCCGTACCAGGATTAGTCCAATCGCGTGGAATAACATCCCAATTCACTACCTTAAGACCTAGACTTTCAGCCTGTTCTATCACTTCGTAATCTTTAAAACCATGAGGTGGTCTGATAAATTTCGGTTTCTCACCCGTAATTTTACGGATGCTTTCTACGCCCATGATCATTTCATCGTGTACTTCCTGTTTATCCAATCTCAGCAAATCTTTATGATGCTGCGTATGCGTACCAATTAAATGCCCATCTGCCTTTATCTGACGAACCAGTTCAGGATGAGCAAGCGCATTTTCGCCTACAACGAAGAAAGTCGCATGCACTTTTTTCTTTTTCAATATCGCCAAAACCTTTTCAGTATAGGGTGAATAGGGACCATCATCAAACGTCAACGCTACCACTTTTTTGCTGGTGTGTCCTGCCGCAAGTACTGGTCCGTAGAAACTGTCGCCTGGTAAAACGGCAAGTAAAAGCAAACCGGATCCCACAATAATGCCAACGCAAGATCCCAGCAACGCCAAGCGTTTTTTTATTTTACCATGATAACCTAATGTCAATAATAATAGGCAAAAGGCAGCTACCATTCCCAATAACCAAGCAACTTTCACGCGTTTTCTCCTTTTATTATACAAAAATACCAAAATGCTTATCCACTTTGGATAAGCATTTTAATTTTAATCTTCGAATAACTGGCTGACAGACAACTCATTATAGATTCGTAAAATGGTTTCTGCCAAAATCGGCGCAACTGACAAAACTTTGATTTTCGCATGTCTTTTTTCAGCAGGCAATGGAATTGTATTGGTAACAATCAACTCCGTTATATCAGAATCCGCAATTCTTGTAATAGCCGGATCCGTAAGAACAGGGTGTGTGCAGCAAGCATATACTTCTTTAGCGCCAAATTTCATTAAAGCTCTTGCGCCTTCAGTCAAAGAACCAGCTGTATCAACCATATCATCAACCATGATAGCAGTTTTTCCTTCAACGGAACCAATTAAATTCATTACTTCAGCAACACCTGGCTCAGGACGGCGTTTGTCAATAATAGCAATGCTGCAATTTAATTTTTCTGCAATCAACCTGGCACGGCTTACACCGCCAAGGTCAGGGGAGACAACGACTGGATTTTCCAGATTTTTTTCTTTAATATAATCAGCCAAAATAGGGCCGCCCGGCATATGGTCTACCGGAATATTGAAGAATCCCTGTATTTGCGCCGCATGCAAATCAATAGTCACAACACGAGTAACACCAGCAGTAGTCAAAAGATCCGCCATCAACTTAGCAGTGATAGGTTCACGGCCACGTGCTTTACGGTCCTGACGAGCATACCCGTAATAAGGCACTACAGCGGTAATATGCTTCGCGGATGCACGTTTGAGGGCATCGGCCATGATCAAGAGCTCCATAACATTGTCATTTACTATAGGACCGCAAGTAGGCTGTACGATAAAAATATCTTTTCCACGTACGCTCTCGTTTATCATAACCTGGACTTCACCGTTGTTAAAACGGTTAATAACAGCGTCACCAACGCTTGTTCCCAAGTAAGCGGCAATTTCACGTGCTAAATCCGGATTAGCATTTCCTGAAAAAATCCTTAACGCTTTGGCGTTGTCTTCCAACATTACAAAATACCCCCAATGTTTAATTCTTTACAGATTAAAGTTTTTTCTCTTAAGTATACAACGACAACCCTTTACTCGCAAGTAAGAAATCAACGATTGCGATATTTGGCTGCCCAGCCTTTAATATTGGTCTGTCTGGCACGTGCCACGCCCAAATCATCAGGCGGCACATCTTTTGTTACGGTCGAACCTGCACCAACATAAGCACCTGCACCAACCGTTACCGGTGCTACAAGATTGCTGTTACAGCCAACAAAGGCGTCATCCCCGACAACTGTTCGATGTTTTTTCTTCCCATCATAGTTAACGGTGATGCTACCGCAGCCCATGTTGACGCGTTCGCCGATATCGCTGTCGCCAATATAAGAGAGATGCGGCAATTTAGAACCATGCCCAATATTAGAATTTTTAACTTCAACAAAGTTACCTATTTTAACTTCGTCGCTAATCACGGTATCTGGACGCAAATGAACATAAGGTCCTGCTGTCACACCATTACCAATGATACAGTCATGTCCATAAACGAATTGCAGATTGGTGGCGTTGCCAACTATCACATTAGTCAGACGTACATTTGGCCCGATAACACTATCATTACCAATCTTAGTTGCTCCCTCCAGCCAAGTAAAAGGATAAATAATGGTATCCTGACCAATTTCTACGGTGCCTTCAATAAATGTACTGGCAGGATCCATGATGGTAACTCCTTGGTCCATCAGTTTATCAAGAAGGCGTTGGCGCATAATTGCTTCAGCCTCAGCTAGTTGCCGGCGAGAATTAATGCCCATAATCATATCACTGTCAGCAGTACTTACACCGCCTACAAACTTACCCATTTCATTTATTTTGCTTAAAACATCAGTTAAATAATATTCACCTTGCGCATTATCGCAGGTTAGTCCAGCCAAGGCCTCAAACAAAAGGGGTGCCTCCATGCAATAAATGCCTGTATTAATTTCGCAGATTGCTTTTTGTGCAGCATTGGCATCTTTTTCTTCCACGATACCTGTCACGTGACCTTCACAATCACGCAGAATACGTCCGTATCCTGCAGGATTATCCATAATAGCGGTAAGAACAGTTGCCGCCGCACCGGAGGCCTGATGCTGCAAATAAAATTCTTTCAATTCACAGCCATCCAAAAGCGGTGTGTCGCCGCAAATGATCATGACCGTTCCTGAAAAATCTTTCAATATATCGGCCGCCTGCATAACTGCATGCCCAGTACCGAGCTGCTCAGCCTGCACAGCTATTTCGGCCCGTGTTCCCACAAACTCAGCCACCTGTTCGGATTCAAAACCAACAACAACTATTGATTTATCAGCTCCAGCTGTTTCAGCCGCTGCCATAACATGTTCAAGCATTGGTTTGCCGCCAACCTTGTGCAGTACCTTCGGCAGTTTTGACCGCATTCTCGTACCTTTACCAGCGGCTAAAATTACTGCTACCATTTTTGACATAACTAAGTCTCTCCTATCTTTGGTAACTAAATGAGTTCCACGCGATACCCTGCTCTACGCAAGGCAGCGATGATTATTTCACCATGTGCATGGTCTCTGGTTTCCAGATCCATCTCCACTTGTGTTTGTCCAATCGGCAGATTTCTACCGGCATGTTCATGGTGGATAAAGATAATATTTGCACGGTGCTCTTTAATAAATGAGATGAATTTTAAAAGCTCACCCGGTCTATCAGTCAGATGGGTAACGAGTTTGATGCGACGTCCTGATTTGACAAGCCCGTTTTCAATTACGCGGGAAATCATGTTGACATCGATATTACCGCCGGAAATGACAGCTGCTGTTTTACCGACATTAGGCAAACTGCCGTGAAGAATGCCAGCCAGCGAAATGGCTCCGGCCCCTTCGGCTATCATCTTAGCACGTTCCATCAATAACAAAATAGTTGCCGCAATATCATCATCTTTGACGACAACAATGTCGTCGACATATTTCTGAATCAACTGAAAGGTAATCTTGCCGGGCTGCTTTACTGCAATACCATCGGCAATCGTGTGTGCTTCCGGAGTTTCCACCCATTTGCCGGCATGCTTGGACAAATACAACGCTGGTGCTCCGGTAGCTTGTACGCCGTATACTTTTACATGCGGCGCCGCAGCTTTAACTGCTACGGCCACACCAGCAAGAAGTCCACCGCCGCCAACCGGCACGACGATCGCTTTAACATCAGGACATTGCTCTAATATTTCAAGACCGATAGTCCCCTGCCCGGCAATAACCGCGGGGTTGTCATAGGCATGAACAAAAGTTGCACCTGTTTCTTTCTGTATCCTCAAGGCTTCTGCATAAGCTTCATCATAAACCGAACCAGCCAGTACTACTTCAGCACCATAGCCCTTTGTAGCTTCTATCTTGGCAAGCGGAGCTCCCTCCGGCATGACGATAGTAGATTTAATACCTGCCTTAGATGCACCAAGTGCAACGCCCTGAGCATGATTGCCGGCCGATGCGGTAATAACACCGCAAGCTTTTTTCTCTGGTGAAAGAGTTTGAATGCAGTTAGAGGCACCACGTACCTTAAAGGAACCTGTCCTCTGCATATTTTCCAGTTTCAGCAAGACTTCATGCCCGGCGATTGTGCTAAAAGTATGACTGCTTTCAAGAGGTGTCTTATGTACAACTGATGCCAGGCGTTTTGCAGCTTCCTGGACATCCTTCAAGGTTACGGCATCTTTTTCCATGTTTCTGTTTCACTCCCCGTTTAGTAGTTAGGTTTTATATCAGTCTTTCTGGTTTTATCATCAATTCCGTTTAAAACAAAGAGTGAAAAATACTCATCAACCATTTTACTTTCAGGTTCCTTAGTCGCAATCAAAAAGCCTGTCCCTACGACTTCGGCACCAACTTCCAATGCCAGCTCCTGTAAGCCTTTGGCGGTACCGCCTGCTTTCATAAAGTCATCTATGATAAGTACTCTGGCCTCAGCTGGCAGGGCTCTCTTTGGCAGCGACATCGTCTGAATCCGTTTCGTGGAACCGCTGACATAATTAATACTGACAGCAGAGCCTTCAGTAATCCTGCTCTCTCTTCTTGCCATAACAAGCGGCACATTGTAAGCTCTGGCAACAAAAAGAGCCAATGGTATACCCTTGGTTTCCACGGTCATAATATACTCAGGCGCCAGCCCCTTATTGCGATTCATCATTATTTCACCAAGACGCATCAAAATTTTTGGTGAAAGCAGTAAATCATTCATGTAAATCATACCACCCGGCAAAATGCGTTCCGGCTCTGCCATTCTCTCTGCCAGTGTTTTCAGAAATTCAGAATCTGAAGCCCTGGAATGATAAGGAATAAAGCGCACGCCGCCAGCCGCGCCTGCCAAAGTTTCAATTGTGCCAAGGTCATATGCCACCAAACCATTCCTAATAGCCTGCACATCTTCACTCAAAGTTGATTTAGCCACATCAAACCTTGCGCAGAAATCCGTAAAGGAATAAAGCTCATAAGGATGATCCACTAACTCCTTGGTCAGGGCTGCCACGCGTTCTATTCGTTTCACTTTGCCCATACTACAACACACCTCTTCTATTTATGCCCGCCTGCTTGCGAACACAGGCAAGTCTCTATCAAATACCAATCGGCTTCTTTATCGACATCCATGCCGATTTCGGCAAATTCCGTTACTACAGCTTTGCCGCGAAAACCTAATAATTGTGAAGCTCGTGCTTCAACATCCTTCACTTCCAACCTATGCAGCAAGAATTTCAAAATAAAGGACCAGCCCAGCCAGCTGCATAGTTTCCAGGGATATTTCCTTTTAGCAAATACTGTTTCCGCTGCTTCCTTGCAGGTTGCCACTATCTCAGGATTTACAAGCAAAATATTACCACCCGTAAAAATACCATCCTTTAAAGTAGCATAAGTCCGCTTGCCTAGCGGGAAATCACGCAAGCAGGCACTTTTTGGAATAATTGGATAAAAAACATCCGCATCTTGCTTTTTGACTTTTTGCAAAAAATCAGTAACCGCTTCCGCTGTCAAGAGCGGAACATCATCAGTAACAAACAGAACTGGCTTGATAGCTTTCGTAGCTTTAATAGCAGCCAGTGTATTGTCAAGCATAGTACCCTCTGCCTCAACAATCTGCACCTCTCGCGGTAAATCAATCCCGCTAAGTTCCTTTTTTGAACCGGAAATAGTAACCCTATTGATTGCATCACAGGCAAGAAGGGCATCAATAATATAGGAAACAAGCGGCCGCCCGTCTAACATGGCTACCGCCCGATATTCCGTACCAGACAGTTTCTTTAACCAGGGACAGGTGCCGCCTGCTAAAATTATGGCATCGTACATCTTATAAGATTGCCCTCCCAAATATCAGATCTCTCTGGATTCCTCTATTGCTTTCAGCAAAGTATGCTCTGCATTTTCCAGATGTTCTCTTACAGCTTTCTGTGCTTTTTCTACATCCCGCTGTGCCATGCTGTCAACTATTGCCCTATGTTCTTCCAATGTATTAATGAGACGACCTGGATAATGCATGGAACGACCACGCAAAGTTGTAATCTGTTCCCGCAGATTGTTGATTATATTGACAAGACGTTCATTGCGGCTGGCTTGGTAAAGAATATCATGAAAAGCCGAATCCGTTTCAACAATTTTATCAATATTATCCTCTTCTATATATTGACCAATCTCAACAAGCAAACGCTGCATAGCTTCCAGCTCTTCGTCACTGATGCGTTCCGCAGCAAGCCCTGCTGCCAAAATATCAAGGGCTGTTCTGATTTCATAAACCTCAGTAATGTCCTTGATGGAAATATCCGCGACATAAGTACCTCGACGGGGGATCATGACAACAAAACCTTCTAGTTCCAATTTGCGAATAGCCTCACGGACTGGAGTTCTGCTTACCCCCATCTCTTCGGCCAACTGAATTTCCATTAACCTTTCGCCTGATTTGAAGATGCCGGTAGTAATAGCCTGGCGAATTTTCTCACAGACAAGTTCACGCAGTGGTTTGTAACTATCCAACTTAATGGGGCTCAAGTGACCGCTCATAAATCATTCCTCCTCAAGGTTTTTGTCAATTCTATATCAATAGTAAACTGCTTACTTAGAACTGCCGCAATATGCTTACCGTCAGCCTCCGAATCAACGAAGCAAAAAACTGTCGGTCCGCTGCCTGACATCAAACTTATTGCAGCACCATTTGCCATCATTGCTTCCTTAATATCATTGATTTCTGAATAAACCTTAGCCGTAACACTTTCCAGGACATTTCCCATGCAGGTAATAATCCCCAGTCTATCAGAATTATCTATGGCCTTTTTCATAGCGGTAATATCTGGTCTGGCAACTACATCTTCACTCCTGAAATTTTGGTAAGCCCAAGCCGTAGAGACAGAAACTTTAGGTTTGGCAAGAACAAGCCACGTTTCAGGCATGTCAGCAAGAGGTTCTAATATTTCACCACGGCCGGTTGCCGCTGCCGTACCGCCTCTTACGCAGAAAGGAACATCTGAACCCAGCTCAGCTGCCAAAACTTCTAATTCCTCTGCACTTAGTCCCAGCTGCCAATAACGGTTCAATCCCCGTAATACGGCTGCTGCGTCTGCACTGCCGCCAGCTAGACCTGCTGCTGAAAAAATCCTTTTCCTTATATGAATCTGAACGTTCGGCTTATGACAACACTTTTTTGCTAAAAGCATGGCTGCCTTCCAAGCCAGATTATCCTTACCATCCGGAATGTCAGGATTGTCCGTCGTAACAATGATTTCTTCGGCCGGCAAGAACTCTATTTCATCGGCAAGGGCAATACTCTGCATAACCATATTAACTTCGTGATAACCATCAGAGCGCTTTCCTACAATATCCAGACCCAGATTTATTTTGGCAAAAGCCTTTTCCAACATAGCCATACTCCTGCGAATAATTTTTTTGAATAATGAATACTCATATTCAATTATACAATACATTTTATCCTTCTGTCCGCTCAGTGGCAAGAAAAAATACGAAATTTTTTCGGATTATTAACAAATTCATACGTATTTTTAGTCAGAAATAATTTCCGGCTTTTCTTTTGCTCATAGTATGTTAGAATATCCCTAGAAAATACTTAAGGAGGTTTTCAGCACATGCGAAAACATCTTATATATAATCTTATGACTGCAATAGGCTGTATTCTGATGGGTATAAGCGTCAATGCTTTCTACATACCACACCAGTTACTAAGCGGAGGTATCAGCGGCATTGCCGTCATGCTCTATTACCTATTCGATTTACCCATGGGTATCATAACTATTTTAATTAACATCCCTTTATTTTTCCTTGCTTATCGTTACATGGATCGCACATACCCCATAAGAGCACTTTTCGGCATGCTGGCATTTTCATTTTCACTTGATTTTTTCAGCTTTCTTATTCCCCTGGCACCAATACATGATACACTATTTTCCTGCATCGTCGGCGGTACGCTGACTGGCATCGGTGCGGCTTTTCTTTACCGTGTCGGCAGCAGCAGCGGTGGCACAGACATTATTGGCGCTATTTTCAACAAATACTATAGTACAGCTATCAGCACACCAGGTTTCATCATTAATATTCTTCTGATGAGTATAGCTGCCTTTCTTTTTGGCCTCGAACCAGCACTCTACACCTTGCTTGCTTCCTTCGTCGGTTTCAAAGTCGCCAACACTTTCACGGATGGCTTCGACTACAAAAAGAACATTATTATTATCAGCAATCAGGCACCTGCAATCGCGCAGGAAATTATTAAAATCGTCGGACGCGGCGTAACCTTTCTGCACGGCGAAGGAGCTTTTACCCACCAACCCAGGGAAGTGCTCCTTGTGGTGGCGAAACTTACTCAGCTTGCTCAAATCAAAGGAATTGTCAGCAGCATAGATCCCCATGCCTTTATGATTATTCATGACGTTACCGATGTTATGGGCAAAGGTTTTACAAATATTCCAGCGATGGAAAAGAAAAAAGAAAAAATATAATTTTTTTCGTAGCTGCGGCGGTTTTGTTCAAAACCGCCGCAGCTACGCCATTTCCAGCTATTTTTATTTCAAAGGGACTTTTTGTGTCCATGCTGGACAAAATATATCCAGTGTGATATACTCACTTCATAAGATAGTTAAGGGAGGAATTTATATGACATTCAAAAAATTCTTAGCGGCATTGATCAATACGCATTTTTATCTGGTGCACTGATTCATGAAAAAACAAAAAACAACCAAAGACAAAAAATAAAGGACGCAAATCCAAAAACTGGAATTTGCGTCCTTTATTTTATTTATTGATTCTTTCGAAAGTATTAGTCAAAGCAGCAAATTCTTCCAACGAAAGGGTCTCGCCGCGTCTTTTGCCGTCGATATCTGCGAAGGCAAGCCATGCTGTTGTCTGCTCGCTATCAATACCCATATTTTTTAAGGCGTTGCTCAGCATTTTTCTTCTTACAGAAAAGGCGGCCTTCACTACCCTAAAAAACAACTTCTCATCCACGATCTCCACCGGCGGTTCCCGTCTGCGTTTGCAGACTATGACTGCCGATTCTACAGAAGGCGGTGGTATAAAAGATGCAGGTGGTACCACAAAAGCTATTTCCGGCTCCGTGTAGTATTGAATGGCCACTGATAGTGCTCCATAATCCTTGCCACCAGGTTTTGCAACCATGCGCTCCGCGACCTCTTTCTGAACCATCGCTACCAGGCGTTCCATCGGCAGCTTCTGTTCCAGTAGGTTGAAAATTATCGGGGTAGTAATATAGTAGGGAAGATTAGCAACAACTTTGAAGTTTTCCTTGGGCACAGCCTTCCTGATATCAAGCTGCAGAATATCTTCATTAATAATCTCAATATTATCATAACCTGCCAGCGTCTTAGCCAGGACAGGCAGCAGTCTGCGGTCAAGTTCAACCGCCACAACCTGCGCGCCGGTTTCTGCCAAAGCCTGGGTAAGTGTGCCAATGCCAGGACCTACTTCCAGCACTGTATCTTCAGCATCTAATTCTGCTGCTGCAATTATTTTATTAACAATTTGTTCATCCACCAAAAAGTTCTGTCCTAATCTTTTATCAGCACGCAGATTGAAAGTTTTCAGAATATGTGCTGTGACATCCTTTTTCGCAATAACCGGTTGTTCCATTTTATACCTCTGTTTGCGCAACTGCCGCCAGAAACTCTTCCCGGGTCACGCCATAATTATTTAACCTCACTAAAAACTGCTTGGCATTGGCGTAGCCGATGCCAAGCATTGCCCCGATTTTATCACGGCGCTCTGCTGCGTCCGCAGAGCCCGAAAGTCCGTAAACAAACAAGTCCCGGTTCGAAAACTCAAACCGGGGCTCGAATTCGTGAAAACGAACCTTGGCCAGGGCTTGCCTGATTGCCTCTGGCGATGCCTGCTCTATGCCGACATCATTATTAGCCGTTGCATCAAGCTTAGGCACAAAGGCCTGACCTGCCCTGGGGAATCTTTCTGTCAGAAATTTTCTGATTCGTTCGCCCGCACCATCTGGATCTGTCAGAATGATAATCCCACGTTTTTCATAAGCAGACTGAATATTTTTCAGTGTATAAGGAGCGAGCGTAAAGCCGCCTGTCTCAATTGTTTCGGCAGCAAGTGCCTTTTTTATGGCAACGGTATCCATTTTGCCCTCAACAACCAATACTTCTTTCAGCAATCTGTTCTCCCCTTTTACAGCTACTCAAGAATGTACATTTCCACATTACGGCGTCCAAAATTGATAGCGTCGTAATAACTGTCCATGAATAAATCAATACGATTACCGATTATAGCGCCGCCGCAGTCACCTGCAACCGCAAAACCATACCCCGGAATATATACCCTTGTCCCATAAGGAATAACATTCGGGTCAACAGCGATTATTCCATGTTTTGGAATAAGACCGATAGAGGTAACACCAGTCCCATCGCCGTCTTCCAACGTATAAGCTGTTGCTTCCATGGTTTTCACCATACGATAGCTTACATTTCCCCTCGAAGTCTCTACAGTCTTATTGGTGCCTACAGCAACAATTTGTGACTGCGGTTCCACTGTGATTGTTTCCCCCAGTGCGCGTTTAACCATTTTGCCATTGATATCAGTATAGCTGACAGCTACAATCTTTTCACCGTCTTTGCCAGCTGCCAACACCTTTTCTTCGCCAAAGTCCAGATGTGTATCAGGTCTTCGTTCTGTTTCAAATGGTATTGAACGCCTTTCCTCTTCGATTCTAGTATCAGAATCCAGTATGTTGATTTCCATGCCAGGTACCGGTTTAGCGTCCAAGGACGGATAAACGGTACAGTCCCTATAATCAATATTTAATGCTTGCAATACCTCTTTTACTGTTCCGCGGCCGATTGAATACTCTTTTGATTCGCCGGCAACCCATACCTTAATAGGCATGGCGCGTACTACCTTAATTGTCGAACCTTCTTCCAATCTTTTTTTATTCACTACGAAATAGCCATCATTCTCCGCCAGCGTTATGCCAGCTTCCTTCAATGCACTTTCAGGGCTCATTGCTCTGGTTTCCAGTGTTATCGTTTGTCCATCTGCCAAAATGGAAATCTGTTTTTTAGCAGCGGCGAAGCCCAGTAAACACAAGGCTAAAATAAGAAAGAACCCTAAGGCAAGCATTTTATAGGGACGGTTAAAGATAGTTTTTTGATCCATCATAACCCTCCTTTAAAAATTCAATGAATTATATCACGTGAATTTTTAAAATGTCAAACATTGACAAATGACAAAACCCTAAAAAATTACAAAAACCACGAAATTTACTAATTTCGTGGTTGGTTGTGTAAACGTCAAATAATCTTTGTGAAGAGTTTTTTGACGTTTTCCGTGCTTCTTTCAATCAAGGCATCAACGTCCGTATTCCTCACCAGTGCTGCGTTCTTAGCTACCAGCAAAGTATAAGCAGGGTTGTTTCTTTTGCCTCTGTATGGAACCGGCGTCAGATATGGCGAATCGGTTTCAAACAAAATCCGATCCTCAGGAACGTACTTCAAAACGCTCCTTACCTTCTCGGCATTCTTAAAAGTAGAACTGCCGCCGAACCCCAGATAGAAGCCCATTTTTAGCAGTTCTTTGGCGGTTTCCACGGAACCGGAATAGCAGTGGAAAACTCCCCGCAAACCCTTGCCTTCATTATGAAAGATATCCAGCATATCGCCATGAGCATCCCTGTCATGGATAATCACCGGCAAATCAACTCTGCGCGCTAAATCAAGCTGTTCAAGGAAACGTTTTTTTTGCAGCTCCCGCGGTGCACAGTCATCGTAATAATAGTCCAGGCCGATTTCACCGATCGCGACCACTTTCGGATGTTTGGACCACTCTTCCAACTTCTTCAGATCATCATCCTGCATCCGCAGAACTTCCTCTGGATGCCAGCCAATAGCGGCATAGACAAAATCATAAGTTTCAGCATAAGTAATGGCTTTCAATGAGGTTTCGTTATCACAGCCGGGATTAATCATGCCGGCAATCTCTTGCCGTAATTGTGCAAATACTTCTTCTCTATCGGCGTCAAAATAATCGCTGTCCAGATGGGCATGGGAATCAAAAACTTTTACAGACATTTATTTCACCTTGCTGCCGGAAGCAATACCAGGCGCATCAGCGAGAACCAGATTTCCTTGTCCGTCAGAAGCGGCCAGCAGCATGCCTCTGGACTCAATACCACGCAGTTTTGCAGCTTTCAGGTTGGCTATCACAATCACATTTCTGCCAACTAACTGTTCTTCCGTATAATATTGGGCGATACCTGATACTATAGTACGTTCTTCTTCACCGATCTTTACAGAAAGCTTCATCAGTTTATCAGTTTTTGGCACTCTTTCGGCGGTCAGGATGGTAGCAACACGCAAGTCTATCTTAGCAAAATCATCAATAGAGATTTCTTCTTTTTCTTCCTGCTTAGGCTGCTCGACAACCTTTGCCGCCGGCGCCGGTGCTGCAGTTTTTTTCGTAGCAGCAGTTACGGTCACGCCCTCTTCATTCACCTCAATACGTGGATAAATAGGATCACCCTTTTTGACAATCTTACCATCAGCCAAACCACCCCAGACAGCATCAGCCAGCATAAACTGTTCAGGTACTGCAAGTCCCAGCTGCGTATAGATTTTTGGACTTGTATGCGGAACAAAAGGTGCAATAAGGATTGCCACAATTCTCAGCACTTCTGCCAAATTATACATAACGGCTTCCAGTCTTGCAGCCTTAGCTTCATCCTTAGCCAGCAGCCAGGGAGCTGTTTCGTCGATGTATTTATTGGTACGACTGATCAAAGTCCAGACACCTTTGATTGCTGCGTTGATTTCCATTTTATCCATGGCTTTTTTGTAATTCTCAACTGTTTCAGCAGCCAGAGTGATCAGTTCATTATCGAGCGCTTCCAGCACAGCAGTTTTATGAATTTTACCGCCGTGGTACTTATCGATCATGCTGACCGTACGGTGCAGCAAGTTGCCAAGGTCATTGGCCAAATCCGCATTGATGCGGGTAATCAACGCATCACGGGAGAAATTACCGTCACTGCCCAGATTTATTTCACGCAGCAAGAAGTATCTGATAGCGTCAGCACCGAATTCGTCAATCAAAGCCAACGGATCGATGACGTTGCCCTTGGATTTGGACATCTTATCGCCTTCTACGACAAGCCAGCCGTGACCATAAACCTGTTTAGGCAGCTCCGCGCCCATAGCCATCAGCATAATCGGCCAGATGATCGTATGGAAACGCACGATTTCTTTGCCTACCAGATGGAGATCAGCAGGCCAGAATTTCTTGAATTTTTCTTCATCATAACCATAGCCGGCACCGGTAAAATAATTCAGCAGGGCATCAAACCAGACATAGACAACATGTTTATCATCGAAAGGCACTTTTATGCCCCAATCAAAGGTTGTTCTGGTGATACAAAGATCTTCCAGACCTTGTTTAATGAAATTGATCATTTCATTTCGGCGGGAAACTGGCTGAATAAAGTCAGGATTTTGTTCTATATATGCCAACAAGCGATCCTGATATTTAGACAGTTTGAAGAAATAGCTTTCTTCCTGCATCTTCTCTACCGGACGACCGCAGTCAGGGCATTTGCCATCGACCAATTGGCGTTCCAACCAATAAGATTCGCAGGGTACGCAGTACAAACCTTCGTAATTTTTCTTGTAAATGTCACCCTGATCATAAATTTTCTGCATAATTTCCTGGACAACTTTTTCGTGACGTTTTTCGCTGGTTCTGATGAAATCATCATTACTAATGCCCAGTTTTTCCCATAAGAGTTTGAAATTGGCAACAATGGCATCTACGTATTGAATAGGTGTTACACCTTTTTCTTCGGCTTTACGCTGAATTTTCTGGCCATGCTCGTCACTGCCGGTCAGGAAAAGAACATCATAGCCTGCTGCACGGCGATAACGGGCGATACTGTCAGCAATCGTTGTGCAATAGGCATGACCGATGTGTAAATTGTCACTTGGATAGTAAATAGGAGTTGTAATGTAAAAACTTGGTTTTGTCATTCTTTTTCCCCTTCTTCAGCTAAAATTAATCTATTGTATAACTCCCTCTTGGGAACTTTATTTTCTTTCGCAACTACCTGCAACGCTTCTTTCTTCGGCATACCGCCAGCAATCAAAGCCATGACTTTTGCTAATGGGTCTATTTCTTCCTTACTGTCCTCTTCAACCTGTTTATCCGCCTGTGCTATAACCAGTGAAAATTCACCGCGCGGTGGCTTTTGCGCCAACCAAGCGAGACATTCGGAAACAGTGCCGCGAAAAAATTCTTCATGCAGTTTGGTCAATTCTCTGCCCGCTGCCATTTGGCGATCACCCCAGGCAACAAGAATTTCTTCCAGGACTTCTTTAACACGATGGGGAGCTTCGTAAAGAATTATCGTAGCAGGAATTTTCTCCCAAAGTTTTAATTGCTCACGCCGATTCTTCTTGCTTTTTGGCAAAAAACCTCCAAAAAAGAACGGTGAAGAAGGCAATCCTGAAGCAATCAAAGCACAAAGCGCAGCATTAGCACCCGGTATCGGTACAACACGAATGCCTGATTCTATCGCCAGTTTAGCCAAGTGTTCGCCAGGATCGGCAATACCGGGAAACCCAGCGTCGCTAACCAATGCAACCTGTTGGCCATCTAAAAGTTTTTCGATTAAAACAGGTCCCTGCTTTTCCTTATTATGTTCATGATAGCTCAACAGATGCCCATGAATACCAAAATATGTCAAGAGCTGTCTGGTGTGCCTTGTATCCTCGGCAGCGATTATATCTGCTTCCCGCAGAGTTTCAAGAGCACGCTCTGTCATGTCTTTGAGATTGCCTATCGGCGTCGCGCACAAATACAACGCACCCGGCCCATTCTGCTTCATCGATCTTCTTCCTTCCCTGTCATGCCATAACAATTTAAGGTCTGTCTGCTGTAGCTACCATCAGCATTGTACATTATAAGAGGTTCCAGCACCTCCAGGCCAGGTGCTCCGCCTTTCACAAATTCTGCCAGGAAAACCCATGCAGGTTTATTGACAAATGAATGCACCCATTGCAGCCTCTTTAATTCCATGCCATATTGGGCGGCCAAAGACAAACATTCGGTAAAACGTTCTGGCAGCTGAACAATGGCGAAACGACCTCTATACTTGACCAAAAAAGCTGCTGCTTTAAAAAAATCTTCCAAATTAGCCGTCACTTCATGACAAGCAGATTTCCCTACCTGCCTCATCTTACCAGTATTGCGATAAGGAGGATTAGCGACAACTAAATCAAAACTTTCGGAGACAAATATTCCTCTTAAATCACGAACATCACCTAAAACGACCTGCACGTGATCTTCCAGCCTATTTTCAACAATGCTGCGCCGCATCAGTTCAACCACATGTTCATTACAATCTATACCTGTAACCTTAGCTGCACCTCGCGCTGCCAAAAGCAGACTGATAGCGCCAGTACCTGCACCAAGTTCCAGCACCCTCGCCTTTTTTACCAGATAGGGGAAAGCGGCCAAAAATACCGCATCGGTAGTAAAACAAAACTCTTTGCTGCATTGCCAAATCTTATAGCCGCAGCCTGGCAAAGAATCGAGACGTTCCGTAGTCTTTACCGTTGTCATAGCCTAAACATCAGCCTGCGAGGCTTCTACTATTTCATCCCAGGAAACCTGGATTACATTATCAGGTGTCAACTGCACAGAAGCAGTTTTGTCGTTACGATTAACACGTACCACCTTACCTTCGCCTAACGGAGTTATTACCATAGTTCCTTGTTTTGGTGCTACTTGTCTATCGCGCTGACAGTTGCATTCTTTGCCGCAGTACAAATAATTTTCATATTTGAGACAACACATCAAACGGCCGCAGATACCGGAAATTTTGGCCGGATTAAGCGATAATTTCTGATCTTTAGCCATACGAATGGAAACTGGTTCGAAATCGCCAAGAAAAGTGGCACAGCACAAAGGACGTCCACAGCAACCGATACCACCCAGCATTTTAGCCTCGTCACGCACGCCAATCTGACGCAGTTCAATGCGCGTACGGAAAACAGCCGCTAAATCTTTGACTAGTTCACGGAAATCGATACGGCCTTCTGCCGTAAAATAGAAGATTATCTTGTTAACATCGAAAGTAAATTCAACATCAATCAAGTTCATAGGCAATTCATGTGCTTTAATTTTGCGCACACAAATATTGAAGGCTTCTTTCTCTCGCACTTCATTTTCGGCAACTTTTTCCTGATCAGCTTTGGTTGCTTTGCGCAGAACCGGCTTCAGCGGAGCGATAATTTCTTTTTCGTCTACTTCCCTTACACCAGAAACAACTTCGCCGTATTCCATGCCACGTGCCGTTTCCACGATTGCAGAATCGCCTTTTTGTACCCCAGTTTTTTCAGGATCAAAATAATATATTTTCCCTGCTTTTTTAAATCTAATACCTACTACTGTCGGCATTTTTAATCCTCCTTCAGGATCATGTTCATTCTTACCAGCATAGCTTCCCATACTACCTTACCGGAAGCATTAGCGGCTATTGCCATGTAACTTTCCTGAACAATCTTAATTATATTCTTTATTTTTGCTGAATGCCAATCAGCGAAACATTTTTCAATGCGTGGCAAAACATCTATATTATAAGCGTTACCAGCCATGCCTTCTTTGCAGAGCAGGGCATCACGCAATATAAACAACATCATTTCCAACAAAGTCAGACCATCTTCGCCGGTAGTTTTTTCCGGCCATCCATATTGAGTGGTAAGCTGCAACGGTCTTTTGGACGGCAGTTGTTCAAAAACAGTCAAAGCTTTATTGCGACAATCTATGGTATTACTTCGCAGCATATTGAGAGCTGATCCTACTGAACCATCGGCAAGATGTGCTAAAGTAACAGCCTCCACTGTCTGAACACCTTCCTTTTGCAAAACCGTTTTAATAATCTCCGGTGACAAAGCTTCAAAACGTAATTGGATTACCCGCGAACGAATTGTCGGCAAAAGTTTTGCTGCTGTGTTGGCAATCAAAATGAAAAGCCAGAAGCGGGGCGGCTCCTCCAATAATTTCAACAAACTGTTAGCGGCAGTCAGATTCATGTAATCTGCCGCATCTATGATGCAAACCTTATGTGCGGATAAATTGGGTGCAAATACAGCCTGCCGTGCAATTTCCTTTATCTGGTCGATGACAATTTCCTTACCCGGTGCACTTTGTTCCACTAATAAAAAATCTGGGTGTCCCTTGGCACTAAAAGCGTGACAGGAAGGGCAGCCACCGCAAGGCAGTTTTTCGGACATACAAAGAAAATCCTTGGCAAAAGCAACGGCTAATGCTTTTTTTCCTATGCCGCTCGGCCCTAAAAACAATAAAGAAGGCGTCCTTTTACCAGCTAACAGCAATTGCTGTAAAAAGCGTTTATTCTGTTCATGTCCTTGTATATTTTCCCACATTTTCCTGTTCATTTCCTTCCATTATAGTGGAAATTAAGCTATTCTGCAGTATTATTTTACTAAAAGCCTCTGCAAATCAGCTAAGATTGCTTCCGTAACTTTTTCTTCTGCCTGCAGCGCATCAATTACATGGATACGTGTCGGTTCATTAGCTGCTAAAGCGAGAAAGGCTTCACGAATTTTCTTTTGAAAAGCCAGGCCTTCGAGCTCAAATCTGTCAACGACACCACGAGCATTTCTGCGAATGGCCAGTTCTTCCGGCTCACCATCAAGCAAAATAGTCCTGTCAGGATGTAAATTGCTTGTTGCAAAGTCATCCAATATTCTGAGTGTCGCTAGCTCTACACCGCGTCCGCTGCCTTGATATACAAAAGTAGAATCGCTGAAGCGGTCGCAAAGAACAATCTTACCGTCCTGTAAAGCAGGCCTTATCAATTGCGCTATATGGTCAGCACGTGCCGCCAGATAAAGCAGGGTTTCCGTCTTATGGCTGATAGCCAATTCTGCATCAAGAACCAGCTCGCGGATTTTTTCAGCAGCTTTCGTACCGCCTGGTTCACGGGTACAGGTAACCTCATAACCTTGCTCACGAAACCAAGCTGCTATTCTAGCAATCTGCGTTGTTTTACCGGTGCCATCCGCACCTTCAAAAGTTATAAACAAACCTTGTGTCATTGCTTCACCACCTGAATTTTTCCCAAAGTTCCATCTTGCGGACCACTGACCGGCAAACCCAAAGCCAGCATACTATGGCAGTAAGTCAAAATATCTATAGTTACCAATACGCCTGGAATAATAACTGGTATCCCCGGCGGATAAAAACTTATATG
>JBFWIF010000029.1:0-25576 GCA_050256135.1 Acidaminococcaceae bacterium
CCTCCTTTCCCGTTTATATAATCTTGTACAACTTGTTTCTTGAATTCAAAACTATATTTTGCCATAAAAAAACCGACCCCCAATCGTTAGATTTTTTAGGTCTAACTTTTGGGGGTCAGTACACTGATAGTCTTTTTTATTTATGTATTATGTTTATTTAGAAGATATATTCCACACCAATACGCCAAGTGGGTCTGTTAACAGATAATGCGCCAATTTCTTTGTTCAAAAAAATATCGCTGCCAAAATAGCTGTTAAATCTCGCGTTTCACTGCTTATTGACTATCGCACCTACCGCTGCGCTGAGCCATTGATGTTCTGCCGGAGTCAGACCTTTTTTATGTGCCTTCTCGTACCTGCTGATTTCTCCGTTCATGATCTCGTTGATGGCGCCTGCCATAGACCATGCAGCGAAACACCAGCCTTGTCATTTCGACCGCAAGCGGAGAAATCTTATTTGTTCTATTTATTCCTTTCTATTTAGGTATCGCACAACAACTACAATGATTACCAAGCACAATATAATCAGCAAAGCTTTATAAACATCGGGTAAATAAATGTCTATCATCATAGATAACCATCCCCTTTTATTCTAAGAAATATAAATCTAATGCTCTCCATTCGAAAATATCGTTTGGTTTTATATATATACTGTACTGGCATACATTTCTTTTGGTAAGTTCCTCTTTTATTACTACCACACGATTCTCTTTCACTGCACGTATTTTTTTGCTATCCGAATAAACTCTTACTTTGTACCCTTCATCAATAAGTTTTTTTCTATAAAAATCTAATACATCATTTATATTCGACTTTGCTGTAAAAACTGAGAAATATCCTCTATTATAATTTCGCGTAACAATATTAGAAGATTGCATCGTTGCATCTGGTGGTTTTTCTAACTCTGATGCTATTCTCCTGAAATCTCCTATATCAGCTCTTTCTTGCTCAGTAAAAAAGTTAGAAGATGGCTGAAAAAGCCAACCGCTTATGCGATAAATACCCCATAATCCAAACATGAAAATAATAATTCCAAGAATTCCTTGCAATATCTTTTTTATAAGCATTTTATAAACCTTCCTTATTATTTTTTATGCCTTTTAAAGATATAATCATTCCTTGTATCTTTTCTGATATCAAAGAATAAATAGCTTTATTTGTCTTTCCTTTGCGTTCAGACCTATCATCTATACCTTCTATTGTTTTTGCAAATTTTATCAAATCATCAATTTCACTACTTGGAGAACTCCCAATAGCCACAGCGTAAACAAATTGTTCTGCGCCTTCTCTTATGACTAATTGCCTTTGAGTATCTGTTTCGCTTAATATTGTAAATCCATAATTCTTGCCGTCAATTATAGTATGCCATGAATAATCTACCTTCTTCTCCACAAAGATATCTTCATCATATTCTCCTGTCCCTCGTTTATAGTCATAACCATTTCCGACATCGTCAGGATTTTCTTTCCAATAAACTTGTCCTGCCAACGGTCTATCATCAGTCTCTATATATTCACCGTCAACAAGTTTATACCATTTGTCTCCGACTAATTTAAATGCACCTTCATATTTGGGTTCTTTACCATACATATTCCATTTAGTTCCGTATACTGCAACCCCTGCTCCTGTCTGGATAGTTGACCCTGTGGCGCTGTTGACTATCGCGCCTACCGCTGCGCTAAGCCATTGATGTTCTGCTGGTGTTAGGCCTTTATTATGAGCTTTCTCATATCTGCTGATTTCACCGTTCATAATCTCGTTGACGGCGCCTGCCATAGAGCCTGCAGCGAAGTTATCGCCACCGAGCTTAGCAGTGATTCCTGCTACTACCGCGTGCAGCAATACCTTACCGACACTGCCTTCTTCCAGTTTCATTTCATCACTTAGCCTGTGTACCTGTTCAAATGCATTCTTCGCGAAGAGTTCAGCCAACTTCTTACGCTCGGCTATCTTCTGCGTGTCGAGAGTGTTGGCTAAAGCGTTCAAGGTATTTTCCGTGTTGCGGTTGACGTCTTCTTCTTTGAAGTCTTTGTTGCCTGTTACTACAAGCTTGCCATCTACTATCGCGGTCTCATAATATTTATTTCAAAAATATGATTAGAATTAGCGCTATGCTAAACGAAACTATTGGGAAAAAGGCTATAACTTTAAACACTTTTGGATTTTTAATCAAAAAATGCTCAGGTACTATACCTTCTTTTTCAAGCTTTTCTTTATTATATGTCGTAAGTCCATACCAAACGCTGGCACATCCGGCAGTAGCTAAGTATATTACAGAAAGAGCTACCCACAGAGGCGGAGAAAAAAAACATATTACATCAGCAAAAACTGCTGGAACTATAAATATTAAAATGAAACCCAGCCAGTAACAAATAGTATAAGATTTGTAATATATATATTTTTTATCGAATAACTTAAATAAATAATAGAATAATACAAAAATAAAAATATTAGAAAAAATTAATTTAAAATCCATATTATTCTTCCTCTCACTTAATATCGTCATTATTAATGACGATATTTTTAGCATAATCACTAGCTTTATCTACTATCACACCTGCAACAACTGTACCGCCAATAGTTAATATAACTGGCGCACCAACAACACTTATCACTGCACCAGCAGCAACCCCTGTGCCATCTGCAACAGCATATATTACTAAAGCTATGTCCGGAATCATCAAGAACCTAAATAAAAAAGCTCTACCACGCCAATTACACGTGATAAAGCTCTAATTCATTCGTATAGGTTCCAGCAAAACAAGTACAGAAATACCTACGCTATTGCTTTACCATATCACTCGCATGGTTTCCGGCATCTTTGCAGGATTCCAGAGAAGTCAACAAGCTTAGGCAGTTCTTCTGGCTCCGATTCATAGCTTGCTTCACCTTCCCAGACATAGCATCCAGTGGCATTCTTGAAGTTTGCTCCTCGTTACAGCGGCGGGACCGCGCAGGATTTATAATTGTACCTGACTTTTCTATTAAGCATAGCAATTTCTTGCTTGCACCTAAACCATAATTATTCAGTTGTAAATTATCAAAATATACTATCAAACTTACCACCATTATTACAAGCTGTCAACGATTTCGCCATATTTTTGTCACATTTTTGTGCTTATTGTATTCTGCAAAGAAAAACCTCTTGACATAGTCTGCGTGAGCAGAACACTGGCAAGAGGTTTTGATCATATCTTTTATACACTTAGAAGTTAAAGGTCACGTCAGTCCAGATTGTCTTGTTATTACCATCGCCAATCTTGGCGTCCAGATCAAAGTATTGTACTGTGGTCACAATATTCTTCGCTACTGCATAGTTCACACCGACGCCGTAGCCTTTGAAGCCGCCGGCTGCATTATTATCAAACGACTCATGCACGCCGTCGGTGGTGTGTGCGTAATAAGTGGTATTAGCTTGGTTAAAATACCTGCCCCACAGACCATAACTGCCTTTTTCCGCTGCTTCTGCTCCTTTATACTCCAGCGATACTACATAACCGTCGTCTTTGCCGGCTGCATTTTTCTCGCTGCCTTTCAGATATTCACCGCCAACGCTTACTTCCCCAAGGTTATACTTAGCGCCCGCTGTCCAGATGTTATAGTCTGTATCGGCATTCTTGTCGTTGAAGGTATAATAAGCTCCGTTCAAGCCTAGCTTGCCAACTTCGCCGCTGACACGGCCTGTGAACATCTCTACATTAGTATCTGTGTCATCGCCGCTGTTGGGTTTGCCGTAATTCAGTTCCAGCTTAACTTTTTCACCAAAGCTGGCTCCGATACCATCCATATCGTCATCAAAGACGTTGCCGTCTCCTACTACGAGGTCATAGCGGCCGCCGACTACGTCAAGGCCGCCAAGTCTGCCGCTCACAAAAGCTCGTTTGAACTCTGTGTCTGCTTCCTGACTGTTGGTGTTCAATGTCTGAGTGTTTTCCAGCATGCCGGTATAGCTACAGCCGTCGTTGATGGCGCCGTTCAGCCACAAGCGGGTGCGTAGTTCAGGTGCGTAACTCTTGTCAGCTCCGTCTACGTCCTCATACAGGGCACGTACTTCGCCGGTAATTTTGACGTTATCGCTTTTCTTCTCCAATTTGGCGACACGTACACCGAGATTATCGAGTTCATCAGCGAATTCAGCCATCAGCTTGTCGTCGGACTTGATTGCTCCTTTGGCATATGCTTTGGCGACAATCTGTGCCATCTCGTAACGCGTCAGCAGATGATCGCCTTTAAAGGTACCATCAGAATAACCGTCCACAATACCTGCTGCGGCAAGTTTATTGATTGAGACATAGGCCCAGTGGCCTTGCGGCACATCAGAAAAGGGATTGGCGGCAAAAGCTGTCGCGGAAATTCCCATGGCCATTGTCATTGCTAATACTAAAGATTTTTTCATTGGGTCAACTCCTTAATATAATAATTTTTTTAAATAAACTTATTACAATCTGCTGCCTATCTGATAAATCAAGGTTGCCATTACATAGGCTAAACCTGTTTGGTATGCAAGTGCTGCGAAAGTCCACTTCCAGCTGCCCATTTCTCTTCTGATCGCTCCAATCGCCGCAAAGCAAGGTGATGCCAAAAGTGTAAAGACCATAAAGGCATAGGCACTGGCTGGCGTGAACATCGTTTGTACCACTTGGATAAGGTTTGGATCTTCTTCAGCCGCCTCGCCTAAACCTGCCAGAATAGCGAAAGTGGAGACAACAACTTCCTTAGCAAGGAACCCGGATATTGCCGCGAAGGCCGCCTGCCAGGTACCGAAGCCCATCGGTGCGAAAATTGGTGCGATTGCGGTACCGATGCTCGCTAACATGCTTTCTTCAGGTTCTACCATTGCCAACGAGAAATTGAAGGTTTGCAACAACCAAACCAAAGCAGATGCAATAAATATTACGGTACCAGCTTTAACAATAAAGGAACGTGCTCTTTCCCACATGTGAATCATAACACCCTTCATTGTCGGCATATGGTATTGAGGCAGTTCCATAACAAATGGTGCTGGTTTACCACCAAATGTTGAGGTTTTTTTCAACAGTATCCCGGAAAAGATAACCATGGCGATACCCCAAAAGTACATAGATGGTCCTACCCAAGACTCTTCCGGAAAAAGAGCTGCTGCAAAAAGAACAAAGACCGGCATTTTGGCACTGCAGGGAATAAAAGGCGTCAGCATAATCGTCATTTTTCTGTCTTGCTCGTTTTCGATGGTACGGCTGGCCATGATACCAGGAACAGAACAACCGCTCCCTATCAGCATCGGGATGAAAGACTTACCTGAAAGTCCGAAACGGCGAAAAATTCTATCCATGATGAAAGCAACACGGGACATATAACCGCAATCTTCTAAAAAGGAAAGGAAGAAAAAGAGAATCATAATTTGCGGCACAAAACCAAGCACAGCGCCAACGCCGCCGACAATGCCATCAAGTATAAGGCTTTGCAAAGGTTCTGATACTCCTGCATCTCCCATCACGGCGCCAAGAAAATCGCTGATCGAAGTAAATGCATCCTCCATAAAGCCCGTGCTCAAATCGCCCAAGGTCTGAATAGAAACATAATAGACAAACCACATGACCAAAAAGAAAATCGGCAGAGCTAAAATCCTATTGGTAAGTATTCTGTCGATTTTATCTGAAGTACTCAGTTCATGAGACCTGCGTTTTTTGGTAATGCAGCGATGAATAATTGAGCTGATGTATTCATAGCGTGCATTAGTAATGATGCTCTCAGCATCGTCGTCAACCTCATCTTCGTACTGTGTAATCATTTGTTCAGTTTTTACTCTCATATTATGAAATATCTTATATTTCGTCCAAACCTTCTCGTCTCGTTCAAAAAGTTTGATTGCGAACCATCCTTTGAGATGCTGCGGAATTTCATCCTCCAACAGGTTCTCTATCTTCTTAAGTGTTTTATTCAGTTCACCTTTAAATATCGGTAAAGAATAAGTTTTAACTTGAACTTCGGCAAGACTTATTGCTTCTTTCAGCATTTCCGCAAGACCAATGCCGTGTGCTGCTTCAATAGGATAAACAGGACAGCCTAATTCACCTGCAAGGTTAGCGATATTTATTTCGTCGCCATTCTTTCTAATAATATCCATCATGTTCAAAGCTACTACCACAGGAATACCTAGTTCCAGAATTTGTGTTGTCAAATACAAATTGCGCTCCAGATTAGAAGCATCAACAATATTAATAATTACAGATGGTCTTTCTTCCAACAAATAATCGCGGGTAATAACTTCTTCCAACGTATAAGGTGATAAAGAATACACACCAGGTAAATCCATCACCTCAAAATCACTATGGCCTTTGAGTTTACCAGCTTTCTTTTCAACTGTAACGCCTGGCCAATTACCTACATATTGGCTGCTTCCTGTTAATTCATTGAACAAGGTGGTTTTCCCGCAGTTAGGATTACCAACCAAAGCTAAAGTCTTGCCCATTTTTGCCTCCCTTTCGTTAGCATATGCTAACTGTACATTAAAAAAACAGATTCTTGCTCTGTTATTCAACAATAATATTTTCCGCATCAGCTTTCCGCAAAGAAACAGCATAGTTTCTGACGTTGAGTTCTATAGGATCTCCTAAAGGCGCAACTTTGCGTACTGTAACTGCAGTACCTTTAGTAATTCCCATATCCATGATGCGTCTCTTAACACTGCCAGCAACATTAATCTTACTTACAATAGCTGTTTCACCGGTCCTTACGTCCTTTAATGTTTTCATATTTATCTCCTTTACCCCACCAAGATACGATTGGCCATTTCGCGGCCTAAAGCAACGCGCGCGTCTTTAATTTTAAAAATTACATTGCCTGCGAGTTCGGAAACGACAGTGACTTCACTTCCCTCTGTAAAACCTAAACCGGCTAAAAAGCTCCTTGTCTTATCCCTACCCTGGATACGGACAATTTTCATGGGCCGCCCGGCTTCCAACATTGATGCAGGAATCATTCCCCGCAAAGAAAAATCATTCTCATAGTTCGCTGCAGTATTTAGCATAATTCCCCTTCTTTCTTTGGTTAGCCTAAGCTAATTCACACTGTTAGTTTACTAACATTAACTGTACGTGTCAAGGTTTTTTTCTGTTTTCACAAAAAATTCAAACTCACAATCGCTTTTACCTAACTATACATTAGGCAAGTGGTAAAGAAGTGAAGGGCCTGCTACACATCAGCGACCGACTGCCAGCAGACAAATTGTCGCGTGTGGAAGCGGCCAGAGGAACTCTTTACCCCTTTTTCTTGGCGTACTCTAAAAGCATCAGTCACAGATTTTAACGTTATGTTTTTTGAGATATTTCCTCTTTACCGGCTTTGTTATTAGCGGGCTAATTGTACTATTATCAGCTATTATGTTAAAATAAATGGAAATAAAGTCACATTTTTCACAAAATGGGGGATTTAGTATGATTATCCAGGAATCAGGCGAAAATTACCTTGAAACCATCCTTTTGCTGCAAAAAAGAAAAGGTTATGTTCGTTCCATAGACGTTGCCGCTGAGCTTAATTTTTCTAAGGCCAGCATCAGCCGTGCCATGTCTATCCTTAGACGCGAAAATTATATATTAATGGAAGCTGATGGCAACATAATACTGACAGAACTCGGCATGGCGAAAGCCCAAAGTGTTTTGGAACGGCATCTTGTTATAACTGCCTTTTTGGAAAAAATTCTTGGTGTTCCCCATGAGATAGCCGATCGAGATGCTTGTCGTATTGAACACATTATAAGTCCCGAAACTTTTGACAGCATAAAGAAACAGGTGAACGAATGATTGCGTCAAATATCCTTGCGATAGCCTTAGGTGGAGCAATTGGTGCGCTTTGCCGCTACTTTCTTTCTCTTCTTATTAATGATAAACTCGGAACTGCTTTCCCTTATGGCACTTTGACCATCAATTTGCTTGCTTGCTTGTTTATCGGCATGATGGTATCTTTCTGTCTGAGACATCCGGAAATGCCTCTCTATTGGAAACTATTTATTATTACCGGCTGTCTGGGAGGATTATCAACTTTTTCCACTTTCAGCCTGGAATCCTTTGAACTTCTGGCTCAGCATACTTTCAGTGGTTTTTTATACCTTGCCTTGAGTATTATCGGTGGCTTAACCATGGTAGCTCTCGGTATGCATATTGTTTAAATTATTTTAGCCAACCTGTTTTAATGAGCAGGTTGGCTTTTGTTTACACTTATTTTGTTTTTTTCTTCATTTCATGAATTTTGTATACTTGTTATTCTACCCTTGAAAACCATGTGTTAATTTTATAAAATATATTGAGTTAGGCCATAGGAGGTATAACAATGAAAAAAATTAAAACTGTTTTGGTTGCCAACCGTGGCGAAATTGCCATTCGCATATTCCGTGCCTGTAATGAACTTGGCATTCGCACCGTAGCAATCTATTCAAAAGAAGATATGCTTTCACTGCATCGCAACAAAGCCGATGAAGCTTATATGGTCGGCGCAGGCAAAGGTCCTGTAGAAGCCTACCTGGACATTGAAGATATTATGAGAATTGCCCGCGAACACGATGTCGATGCCATTCATCCAGGCTATGGTTTTCTTTCGGAAAATAGCCAATTGGCTAAGCGCTGTACTGAAGAAGGATTGATTTTCATCGGCCCTGATCTTGAACATCTTATTATGTTCGGCGACAAAATAAATGCACGCAAACAGGCCGAACTGGCTGATATCCCTATGATTCCGGGCAGTAATGGTACAGTTAACAGTCTGGAGGAAGTAAAAACCTTTGTTGAAAAACATGGCTATCCAATCATTATTAAAGCTGTCAACGGCGGCGGCGGCCGCGGCATGCGTATGGTCAGCACAGATGCTGAACTGGAAGATGCCTACAACCGCGCTAAATCAGAAGCGCTGAAAGCTTTCGGCAGCGATGAAATTTATTTGGAAAAATACCTTCAGAATCCTAAACACATCGAAGTGCAAATTATTGGTGACAAACAAGGCAACATAGTACATCTATATGAAAGAGACTGCTCCATTCAAAGACGTCACCAAAAACTTGTTGAAATTGCTCCTGCTTTTTCACTTGATCCTGCCTTCCGCAAAGAGATTTGCGATGCCGCTGTCAAGTTGATGAAAAATGTTAAATATGTCAGTGCCGGTACTGTAGAATTTTTGGCTACCCCTGACAACAAATTTTATTTCATAGAGGTCAATCCGCGTATTCAGGTTGAGCATACCGTTACTGAAATGATTACCGGCATCGACATCGTCCAGACCCAAATCAAAATCGCCGAAGGTTATTCCATCCATAGTGAAGAAATCGGCATTCCGGAACAAGATAAGATTTATTGCCATGGTCACTCCATCCAGTGCCGCATCACAACAGAAGACCCCACCAACAATTTCATGCCGGATACAGGAAAGCTGATTGCTTACCGTTCCGGCGGTGGTTTTGGCATCCGTCTTGATGGCGGTAACGCCTTTACCGGTTCAGTTATTACTCCTTATTATGATTCCCTCCTGGTTAAAGCAACAACTTGGGGTTTAACCCACAAAATAGTTATTTCCAAAATGCTGCGTTGCTTGAAAGAATTCCGTATTCGCGGCGTCAAAACCAATATCCAGTTTTTGGAAAACGTACTGACTCATCCGCAATTCATCGAAGGCTCTTATGACACCAATTTTGTCGATGAGAATCATGATTTATTCGTCTTCCAAAAACCACTGGACCGCGGCACTAAACTGTTGGCTTATATTGCTGACACGACAGTCAATGGCTACGCTAATGCAGGCGTTCAGCCTAAACCTGATTTTCTGCCTTTAAATATGCCGAAGTATGTTAAAGGTGAAATGCCAAGCGGCACCAAACAAATTCTCGACAGCAAAGGCCCTGAAGGCTTGGCTAAATGGCTGCAGGAACAAAAAGAAGTACTCTTCACCGATACTACCTTCCGTGATGCCCACCAGTCCCTCTTTGCTACCCGTCTGCGTACCGCTGACATGCTGAGGGTAATTGAGCCAACTGCGGCTAAACTTCCTAACCTGTTCTCCTTCGAATGCTGGGGCGGAGCAACTTTCGACGTAGCCTATAGGTTTCTCTATGAAAGCCCTTGGGACCGTCTCATTCAATTCCGTGAAAAGGCTCCTAACATCCTCTTCCAGATGTTGCTGCGTGGTGCCAATGCAGTAGGCTACACCAGTTATCCCGATAACGTAGTTAAAGAATTTATTCGTCTGGCAGCCAAAAACGGTATTGATGTATTCCGTATTTTCGACAGTTTAAACAGTCTCGACAATATGCTTCTATCAATTGATACCGTCCGCAGCTGCAACAAAGTAGCTGAGGCAGCTCTCTGCTACACTGGCGATATTCTTGATCCAAGCCGTGACAAATACAACCTCAATTATTATGTGACCATGGCCCAAGAACTGGAAAAAGCAGGAGCCAATATTATTGCGATTAAAGATATGGCAGGCCTCTTGAAACCTGAAGCGGCCTATCAACTGGTTTCCGCCTTGAAAGATGCCGTCGACCTGCCTATTCATCTGCATACACATGAGGGCTCCGGCAATGCTATCTATACTTGCGGCAGAGCCATTGATGCTGGTGTAGACATCGTTGATACCGCACTCTCGTCCATGTCCTGCGGCACTTCCCAACCAAGCGGCAACAGTCTTTATTATGCACTTACGGGCAATCCTCGTCAGCCTAAAATTGATATTGATGCCATGAATGAACTTTCACGTTATTGGGAAACTGTCCGTCCTTACTATAAGGCAGCTGATCAGACCGAATTGTTCCCAAATCCGGAAGTTTATGTCCATGAAATGCCTGGCGGCCAGTATACTAACCTCAAACAACAATCCGCTGCCCTCGGCCTGCTCGACCGCTGGGAAGAAATTAAAACCATGTACCATACCGTCAGCATGATGTTTGGTGACCTGATCAAGGTTACCCCTTCCTCAAAGATAGTTGGTGATATGGCTCTCTTCATGGTGCAAAATAATCTCACTGAGGATGATATTTACGAAAAAGGCGATACCCTGAGTTTCCCAAATTCCGTAATCGAATTTTTTGAAGGCAAAATCGGTGTTCCATACCAAAACTTCCCAGCAACTTTGCAGAAAATCGTACTGAAAGGCAAAATGCCAGTGCTTGGACGTCCTGGTGATACCTTAGCACCGGTTGATTTTGACAAAGTCAAAGATGAACTCGCCGCTATAGGCGGTCCGACTACGGATGAGGCTGTAAGCTCTTACTGCCTGTATCCAAAGGTATTTTCTGACTGGGTTAAATTCACTAATCAATACGGTGATGTTTCTGTTCTTGATACTCCTACCTTCTTTTTCGGTCTAACTCCTGGTGAAGAGGTAAATGTTGAGATTGAGCCTGGTAAGATTCTGGTAATTCGTCTTGTCCATATCGGTGCGGCTAATGATGACGGTATACGCACTGTCAGCTTCGAATTAAACGGACTGCCACGCGAAATCGAATTAAAAGATAAGAACGTTAAATCTACCGGCATCTCCCGCAAAAAAGCTGATAAAGGCAATCCTGGCGAAATTGCCGCTACCCTTTCCGGCTCTGTAGTCAAAGTATTCGTAGAGAAAGGCCAGCGCGTAGCCAAAGGAGATCCACTCGTAGTAACTGAAGCCATGAAAATGGAAACTACCATAGTTTCCCCACTCAGCGGCATCGTTGCTCAAGTTCATGTTGGACCTGCGAGCAGAATTGAAAGCGGCGACTGTCTGCTCGAAATTGATATCAATACGCAGGTTGCCATGAAATAGTTCCAGCAAAATTCTATAGCAATATACACAAAAGCAGATATTTGTTTCCAAACAAATATCTGCTTTTATATTTATGTTATAATAGTTAAACAAACTACTTTGAAAGGATTTATCATGAAAACAAAGACTCGCCCCTGGCAAAGGGACACTAGCATATTTCAATATATAAAAAAACATATAGATGAGGACGGTTTTTTTACCGGCGATAACCTTCCGCGCGGTGAATACTCCTTTATTAATCCGTCCATCGGTCTTGAATTAGGTGCCGGCGATGCTTTTGTCATCATGTCTACGGATGAAGATGACAAAAAAATCATGGAGGCTGTCTATAAGGCGATTAAAGATTATATACAGCTGCCTAATGAAAAAAAACGCGATAATCTCTATCAGTTAGTTGCTTTCACTCAATGCGTATCATATTGCGAGAGTCTTGCCGCCAAACTGGAAAGTGAAGAAACACTGCCAGATACCTTTACGGAACTCGCCTTGGACTGGCTTTATGAAGCACCCAGCAGAGAAGCCGTAAAATTTGCCATTGTCCTCTGCGGCCTCTTCGACATTGATGAACTCGCTAAAGGTGACCATGCCACGCTTAAAGATGATCTCCGTACCCTTGCCCGCTGCGATGAATTTACTTATTTTGTAATTTTCGCTTTTCATCTCAGCAACATTGAAGAGGAACTGGATTTATGGGATATTATTCAGACAACCTATGGTTGGGGCCGCGTACATGCGATGGAAGCAGCCGAATATGACACTCTGGTAAAAAAGGACTGGCTGCTCAGGCACGGTAGTGAAATTGACGTGCACTACCCTGCAATTGCGCTGCGTTGTATTAAGGAAGGCAATATGCTTAGTGCCTTGCAAAAACCAGAAATTGATGAAGAACTCTATCAAGGTATTCTACACTCTTTGAATAACTACATGGAATTTCTGCTAGACATTGATGCAGAAAACGATAATCTTGCCGACCTTGCCATGATCAACATCTATGGTCTGCTAAAAGAACTTCTGCGCCATGCAGAGAAATATGCCGATTCCATAGAAAACCTCGTAGGAATCATCAATCTCTCTAACAGCCTCCAGAGATTGGCAGACGAAAGCCGTTGGGAAACATTGGATGCTAACAAATGCCATCTTTTAATCAGTATGGCAGAAAAAATAATCTACAGCAAAGATTGGCTGCCAGAAATTAAAGATAAACTCATTAATCCCGATGGCAGCATAAATTTCCTCGCTGCAGATTTTGCTTATGCGCTGAACATTGATATCTGGAATATACTTGCCGAGCTGCTCTACAAAAATCCTCTGGCAACCAAACTTTACGAATATCTATTAACTACCGATAATAACGAACTTTACGAAAAAATTCTAGACTTTGCCCGCCAGCATCTTGATCTTTATAAAGAGGATGAACATGCCCTGCCGCCAATCATCAAAGCTTTGGAAACAAGGCCTGGCACAGGAGAAGACCTGCTGATTGCAGCTTTAACTTCCCTCTATGACTGGCCACGCTCCTGCGCTCTTGATGTTCTTGATGCCTGGGGCATCGAGTATCTCGCGCCCGAAATCAAAGCAGCTTTGTTAAAGGCTCTTGACCTTGCCCAGCATACTTTGCTTACTCTGCGCATCAAATCCTTGCTGGACAACAAAGTTTTTGACCTCGAAGGCGTTGTTAAGATAGTAACTTTGGAATAGTTGTTCTGCCTGTACCTAAATCCCGCGGAACAGTAAATATGAAGGCCACGCCCTCGCCAGGTTTACTACTTACTGAAATCCCGCCTCCGAACATTTCGACAATAAACTTCACGATTGATAATCCAAGGCCCGTACCGCCTACCTGGCGTGTGCGGGCTTTATCTATGCGGTAAAATCTGTCAAAGATCCTCGCTGCATCCTGCGGAGTTATCCCTTCCCCTGTATTATGCACGGTAAAAATCGCAAAATCATCATTGTGGTCATATTTAATACTGATTGCACCATTTTCCGATGTATATTTAAGTGCATTTTCCAGTAAATTGACCAAAATTTGTTTGAGCCAATTCTTGTTTGCCATAATGGCTACTGGATCTTTTACATAGATTACATCAAGTTGCAGCTTTCGCTCCTGCGCTCTCGGTAAAAACTCCGCCCGAACCTCACCTAGAATATCTTTCGGCGCAAAGCTGTCTATGGTTATACTCTTTCTATATTCTTCGGAATCAAAACGTGCCATCTGCAGCAAATCGCTAATCAAAGCCTGCATGCGTTCACTTTCCTGCAAAATAATATTCAAGAATTTTTTACGCATTTCCGCATCCATTGATACTTCTTCAGTAAGTAAGGTTTCTGCAAACCCCTTAATAGTGGTAAGCGGTGTAGCAAGCTCATGGGAAGCATTGGACACAAATTCAGATTGTTTTTCATAAACAGCCTGCAATGCCGTAATATCATGAAAAACAAAAATTGCATTATTTGCTGTATCACTGTAGGCGGCCCGGAGCGGAGCGGCAAAAACTTGAAAAGACCTCTTGCCATGCAGCGAGTTGACAGTAATGTTCTTATTCATCGGTAATCCCGTTCTTAGACATGTTGTCAGCAATTCCTCAAGCGCAACGTTATTCATAACCTGCAGGTAATGCTTACCTGCAGCAGCTTGACCGAAAAGATAATTAAATTGATCATTGCACTCAATGATCATCCCGTCTCTATTTAGGGTAATAACGGAATTATCCGTATTTTTCATTATTAATTCTAGTTTTCCCTTCTCGCGGTAAACTTCATCATTTTTTTCAGTTAAACTGTCTGCCATAGTGTTCAGAGCATGAGATAAAACAGCAAATTCGCCTGCAACGTTTCGCTGCAGACGTATAGATAAATCACCTTGCGATATCTTAGCTGCCGCGTCAGCGATTTCTTCCAGCGGTTGAGCAATTCTTTGGGCAAGATACTTGGCAATTGACGTCACCAAAAGCATGACCAAAAATAAAGCAGCCAAAATAGCTGTGCGCATCCTGGCATATTCTGCTGCCACAGCATTCATAGAAAAAGGCGCATGCAAGACAAAACGATCCTGACCTATGGCTTTTGCTATGTAGAGCGTCTTTTCCTGATTCTTCGCATTGATCCTGATGGCGGTTCCCTGACCATCCATATATGCCATTACGGCTTCACTGACATCAGCATCCACGGCATCAATGATTTCGAGTTTAAGTTGCAACTCTGCAGCAATTTTAGCCGTTTCCTTCTCCAGCTGCTGTTTGGTAGGATTTTTCGGCAATCTTTCGGCGAGCAGCTGCGAAGCAAAACTCATTTGCGCTATACAGTTTTCTCTAAAAACCTGCGTACTATAATCCTGGAAAACACTTAGAATATATGCGCCAATTAATAAAAAGCCGCATAGAAACAAGCCTTGCAGGAGCAGGATAACACGCTTGCGTACCATAGTTTTCCCCGCTTTTCGTATGTTCGTCGTGAAGAGAACCTTCTGCTATAAATCAGACTGATTTTAATTTTCTTTGTGCAAAGATAAAGATTAAATTAATAAACAAAACTACCAATATCAGCAAAGCACCAATACCATTGGCAATCGCAACACGATCCGGCACAAGCCCGATGCCCATGACATACCAAAGATGTACTGCCAAAGTTTCGCCGCCAGCGAAAACATCAAAGTCTGCCATATATCGAGAAACCGTAGTACCAGCTGTAAAAATAAGAATGGCGCTCTCGCCGATGGCTCTGCCACTAGCCAGCATGATACCTGTAATGATGCCGCCCATCGCTTCCGGCAAAACTACTTTACGTATAGTCTGCCACTTTGTAGCACCTAAAGCAAGACTTGCTTCTCTATAAGTTTGAGGAACAGTCTGCAGCGCCTCCTCCGTTACCCTTACGAGCAAAGGCAGATTAAGCAAGGAAAGAGAAAGTGCACCGCCTAAGATACTGAAACCCATACCTAGAAAATCAACAAAAACGATCATGCCAAAAAGCCCTAAGACTATTGAAGGCACTGTAGCAAGACTCTCCGTGCTTAGACGAATAAACCTTGTTGCTGCCGTATCCTTAGCATACTCAGAAAGATAAATCGCCGCACCAATGGCAACAAAAACCGAAAACGCCATAGACAGAAAAAGAATATAGATTGTATTAAATAACTGTGGCCCGACACCGCCGCCAGCTTCTGTATCACTGGGCATTCCGAAAATAAATTTCGTTGACAATACAGGTAAACCTTTGTAAAGCATGTAGCCAAGAAAAGCAGCTAAGATTGCAATTAAGAAAAATCCTATGAACCACAAAAATACTTTGGCAATTTTATCCTGAACTTTCGCGTTCATCCTTCCACCGCCTTTTTAGCGCCTATCTTGCGCACAACAAGAATCATAATAAGTGAAATTAAAAGCAGTACCAATGCCATCAGAAAGAGTGAATTGCCCCAAGTAGAACCAAAAGGTGTGTTACCCATCTCTACGACAATTTCACTAGGCAAGGTGCTCGTCGGTGAAAATAGCGAATCTGCTAAACGGGGAGTATTGCCGATAACCATTTGCACAGCCATTGTTTCTCCTATAGCACGTGCCATAGCAAGAATGATAGCTGTCACGATTCCAGGCTTGGCAGCAGGCAATACAATATGCCAAATGGTCTGCCAGTAAGTAGCTCCTAGGGCAACTGACCCTTCCTCCAGTATTTTCGGCACGGATAGTAAAGCATCTGTTGAAATACTGATTACTGTAGGCAGAATCATGATAGACAATATAAAGGAAGCAGTAAAAATACCAAAACCTACCGGCACGCCAAAATATTCGCGCACTGCCGGCACAACAACAGTCAAACCGATAAAACCATAAACAACCGAAGGTATAGCCATATATAGGTTTACAGCCGGCTTCATGATCTCGCACATCCATCTGGGTGCCAATTTAGCCATAAAAACAGCCCCCATTATACCAATCGGTCCTCCTACCAAAATAGACAGGATAGTTACCAATAAACTGCCGAAAATGAAGCTGAAAGCTCCGTATTGCCCGTTATCAGGATTCCACTTTGTAGAAAAGAAAAATTCTAACGGACTAACATCCATGAATGTCTGCAGGCCCTGCTGCCCCATAAAGACAATAAGGGCTATAATTACTACAGTCAGAAAAGCCGCACTGCAGAGCAAAATATTTTTGGCCAGTTTTTCGCTGCGGAGCCTGGCAAGGTCATATTTTTTCATAATTATCTCCCATTAGTAAAAAACCAGGTCCATTAACAGTACCTGGTTTTTTAATTAAACTCACTTACAAGTATTGATATATCTTATCTCTCAAAGAAGTCTGTGTTATTTTTTCATCTTAGTGATAGGTACAAAGCCTTTTTTCTCAGCATTGACATTTTGGAACTCAGCGCTTGTTACGTAGTCAATAAAAGCTTTTACAGCACCTTTAGGTTCACCTTTAGTAAACATGCGTCCGAAAGTATATACTGGATATTTACCGTCAACAACCGCAGCTATGGAATATTTCACGCCATCGTAAGCTAATGCTTTTACGCTGTCATCAACATAGGCTGCATCGACATAACCGATAGCACCTGGAGTTGTTGCAATCGCAGAGCGGACAGCACCGTTAGAATCCTGGATAACTGCTGCATCAGTAAATTCAGCACCCTTTAAAACTACTTGGGCAATTGTCGCACGGGAACCGGAAGACTTAGCTCTGTGCACCAAGGTAATTTGCTGATCTTTGCCGCCAACTTCTTTCCAATTTTTAATCTTGCCAGTCAGAATATCGACATATTGTTGAGCAGACAAATTATCAACTGGCACATCTTTGTTAGCAATAAAAACGAATGGTATACCAACAAGTTTAGTTTCTACCAAGCCTTTGTCCTTCAAATCAGCTGCTAAGGCAACATCCGAGTTACCGATATCTACTGAACCCGCTGCTACTTGTTTTTGACCGGTGAAAGAACCGCCGCCGGACAAATTAATTGTCACTTTATCATGTTTCTTATAAAACTCTTCCTGACCAACCTTCAAAAGTGGCAGCAAAGCAGTAGAGCCTGAAGCGGCTACTTTACCTTCAACCTTTGTCGTTGCTGCTTTATCACTTTTCTTATCGCTGCCGCAGCCAGCCACCAAACTCATACCAACAGCCAGGGTTAATGCCATTACTGTCGCTTTCTTAAAGAAACTTTTCACTTTTTACTTCCCCCTTGATTTTTTTGTATTCCGGTAATAATTTCATTATAAGGGTGAATTGTTATGACAGTATTACGTCATTGTTAAGGTTTTGTTAAGATTACTTTTTGGGAACCCGCTGGCCTGTAACAAGATAAATTACCCATTCTGCTAAGTTAGTAGCATGATCACCTATGCGTTCAATACGCTGAACAACCTTGTTCAAATCAAGTCCCTGCTCAATATTGGCCTGATCTTTCATCATGTAAAACAAAATATCCCGTTTGCAAGTATCGCAAATTTCGTCTACCTTATCATCTTCAGCACAAACCTCTGCAGCTGCCGTTACATCCAATTCGACATAAGATTGCAATACTTTCTTTACCATCTCTTGTACCATTTGCGCAGCTAACGGAATATCTACCAACGGTTTGATCAAGGGATCCTGGCCTATACGATTGACAATTTTAGCTATCTTTTTCGCATGGTCACCAATACGTTCAAGATCTGTCGTCATCTTCATCGCCGTCGAAAGAATCCTTAAATCTTTAGCAATCGGCTGCTGTAAAGCAATAAGTTCAACAGTCTTATCTTCAATCATAACTTGCATATCATCTATTTTGTCATCACCTGCAATGACTGAATCAGCCAAATCCTTGTTTTTCGTCTTCAATGCTTCAATAGCATCGGCTAAAGCTTGCGTAACCAGCTGACCCATTGTCATGAGGTCATTTTGTATTAACGCCAGTTCTTTTGTAAAAGTACCACGAGCGTCTGTCATATCATCCAAACCTCCCCGTAATATAGTCCTCCGTCTTTTGATTACTCGGCCGTGTGAACATCGTGTTTGTAGCCTGACACTCCACCATTTCGCCCATCAGGAAGAAGGCCGTGTAGTCAGAAGATCTGGCGGCCTGCTGCATGTTGTGTGTAACCATGACAATACTATATTTTTCTTTTAGTTCGAAAAGCAATTCTTCTATTTTCATCGTTGAAATCGGATCAAGCGCGGAACAAGGCTCATCCATCAGCAATATTTCCGGTTCGACTGCCAAAAGTCTCGCAATGCAGAGTCTTTGCTGCTGGCCGCCTGATAAACCCATGGCAGAAGTATTAAGCCTATCCTTCACTTCGTCCCATAAAGCAGCTCCCCGCAGGCTCTTTTCCACCAATTCATCCAGCATGGCCTTTTGTTTCTGACCATGAATGCGTGGCCCATAAGCTATATTATCGTAAATACTCATCGGAAAGGGATTTGGTCTTTGAAATACCATGCCCACACGTTTACGCAAATCTACGACATCCGTACCAGGTGCATAAATATCCTGGCCTTCTATGACGACTTCGCCGGTAATCCGCACACCTTCAATCAAATCGTTCATGCGGTTCAAGGTGCGCAAAAAAGTCGACTTGCCGCAGCCAGACGGTCCAATAAAGGCAACTACCTTATTTTTATACATATCCAGTGAAATATTTTTAAGTGCTTGATGTTCGCCATAATACAGACACAGATTTTTAACTGTTATAACTTTCTCCAGTTCCATATTTCCCTTCCTTTCTGTTGCCTGTCAATCGTAACAAACTATTGTTATCGTTATATTACTGGAATGTTAATTTTTTGTTAAATTTTTATTTTGCTAGCCTATATCCCACACCACGCACTGTTTCAATGGCTTCAGCCATTTCAGGAACTCTTTCCAGCTTAGCACGCAGGTGTCTTACATGCACATCAACCGTACGCGTATCGCCAAAATATTCATAGCCCCAGATTTTTTCCAGCAACTGCTCTCTGCTGAATACCTTGCCTGCATTTTCTGCCAATAGTTTCAACATTTCGTATTCTTTGGGAGTTAATTCCAGCTTTTCGTTATCCAGCCATGCCGCATATTGGCTGAAATTCATTCGCAATCTGCCGAGCAAAAGTTCTTCACCATTCACTGCCGTCACCTGCGAGCGCCTTAGAACCGCCTTGATTCTGGCAAGCAATTCTCTCTGGCTGAATGGCTTAGTCATATAATCATCGGCTCCTAGCTCTAGTCCGATAACACGGTCTATTTCATCACTTTTAGCTGTCAGCATTATAATAGGAAGAGCTGCCGTGCGCGGGTTTCTTTTCAGATTGCGGCATACTTCCAGTCCATCAATACCTGGCAGCATCAAATCAAGGATCACGATGTCAGGCAGCAAATCTGTTGCCATTTCTACCGCCTTGCGGCCGTCTTCTGCTTCAAAAACTTCATAATCGGCCTTTTCTAGGTTAAATTTAACCAACATTCTGATGTTGTCTTCATCGTCTACTACCAAAACTTTTTGCTTTATTTTAACCACCCCTGATTTCTCTGCTTTTAAGCTTGTTATTTCGCCATATCTTCTTTCTTTCCTTCTTTTAGCATTGCTCACAGTATTAAATAAGCTATCGTAATTTTGGTAAGCACGAAAAATTAGAAAGAGCCCTTATCCTTTCTTTCTTAAAAGAAAACATTGCGATAAGAGCTCTTTCTTAATTATTACTAAATGCTAATTTATTTGTAACATGCCTTCTTTGAAATCGTTCATGCCATTTTAATAAAAGCATTGGCTTACATAATAATTTCTCAATTCGTCAACCTAAAAATTATTTTTTCTTTACTGGTTCTTTCGTGCATACTTTAATGCATTCACTGGGCAGGCCTTCAGGCAGGCACCGCAGGAATAACAATCTGCCGGATGCTGTTCCCCTTCTAATAAGCCAATGGTATGCTGCGATGGGCAAATCCGCTTGCAGGTTCCGCAGGCAATACATTTTTTCTCATCCCAGCGAACTCGGTATAACGAAAAACGTTCAAAAAACCAGCCAGTTAAACCAAAAGGACAGGCAAACGTGCACCATGGTCTGTAAGTTACCAGTGAAAGCAATAACAACACAGCAATAAAAATGCCAACTAAAAGAGTCACCTTTGCTAGTGCATATATCACAAAGGGATCAATCAAACCAATTAAATCGACAGATAAAAGAAAAGCTGCTGCTGTGAATACCATAAAGACGGTTATCCGTATCCTTTGGCTCCACTTAAAAGGAATACGAATCTTTTGTTTAATTGGCGACATTTGGCCGATGAAATCCTGAAGCACACCGAATTGGCAGCCCCAGCCGCAGATCATTTTGTTGCCGACTATAACCATAGCAGTAAAGACAGCAAAAGCAATCAAACGTGGTGGGAAGAAGACATGTTCAATACCATAAAGTGCGATAGTGTCCTTGACTGTCCCCATCGGCGAAGGATCGCTGCCCAATAAAACACCAAATACCAACACTGCCGCTAACAGCAGCCATTTGCGTCTTACCGGTGTAATCAGATTACGTGTCAAGAGCACAATGCCGCCTATTACAAAAACCCACCAAAGAGCAAATTTCAGTAAGATTAACTGCCAGTTTTTACTTGCCCCTTCGTTCTTCAACGTGATAACCTTACGCAAGGCCTGATCAGCCTGCTCTTCCGAAACATTCAATGAGCGAAGTGTTGCTGCCCTGTTTGCCTGATTATCAGGAAGTTCAAGAGTGCGTAAGAGAACCTCGCCTGAAACAGCATTTTGACTAGCTGTCTCTTCAATTGTCCAATTTAAATCGATGCGAGGTGATACTTCTTTCTTTGGAGCAGCAGCTGCTGCTCCGGAAATTCCAATCACTGTTGCCAGAATTATTAACAAAGCAATGATTCGCTTCATATTCAGCCATCCCTTCCTGAATCACAAGGTAGCTCTTATTTTTTTCCCGTCACTAAAATATAGTTCGAATCATTATACTTAAAGGCCTTTTTTCTCAAACCATCTGAATAGCATAACAGTTAATACTACGAAAGGTATTATTACCAGCCAATGATTAACTCCTAAAACCTGCGGAATTGTAATTTTGCCATAGTTGCCCCAAGTCAACACTGTTTTTTGCATGTATGGATATGCCTCGGCATAGATGCCTGCGCCTACCAGCATACCGGCAATACCCCAGACAGCATCCGTACGGCCTTCGCCCAAAGCTCCGAGCGATGTCCCCGGGCAATACCCGAGAAGCCCCCAACCCAAACCAAAGATTAATCCGCCAAGTACCACGCCTCCTGCAATCATCGGCTTCAGAGAAAGCTTTACCATTCCCATATCATAGAGGAAGTAAACACCGACCATTGCGACAACTATGTGTGAAAGCATGAATTTTACAATCGTCATATCCCTAAAAAGCAAAGCACTTATTTGCTTATCATATCTTAAGACACGCCCTTTTTGCAGAAAGAAACCAAACAGTATGCCTGTAATCAAACCATAGAAAAGAGTCATCATTTTTTGTCACCGCCTTTATAAAGCAAATTAGCTGAGATTATGCCGCCAATAAAGAAGCAAATCAAAGCCACATAGCCGCTTACTGCCAGCTGAAGCCCACCGCTGAGACCATGTCCGCTAGGGCAACCGTTAGCAAGACGCACACCAAACATTGCGATAATGCCGCCGACAAAAGCAACCATAGCTCTGGGCGCTATTGCTGAACCAAAGCGGCTTTCCCACAGATCAGGCACCGCCTGTAATTTGAAACTACCGGAAGTAAAAGCCGCCACAAATGCCCCAATAGCAATACCTATAACAACCATCCACTGCCAATCGATACCAGGAACTTCCTTAATAAAATATGGCATTTTCGCTACACGTTCAGGCGAAAAAATTTTTTCCAGCATGCCTGCCGTTTTAACAAAACTTGTTGATGCACCTAAATACTTACCTACAAACCAGACTGAACCGATTGATACCAGTCCGCTTAACCCGCCTGCTACATATGGGCTCCAGCCTCCGTCCTTATTCATACAAAAAACCTCCTTTATTTTTCTTAATTTTGTAATAGACGTTTATTCTTTATATCTGTATATTACGATTTAACGTTATAAGTGTCAATAGCAAAACTTGCTATTTTTTATTTTTTTTGGGAATTAGCTAGCATCCTATCTTTAATCAAATATATGCCTTGCTTAATTTCACTATAAACCTCATAATATATAAAAGCAAGAATTTTCAGTTTTATTGTGGCGAACACATCTGTTTTTTTGTACAATAATCTTACTTGACATTCTTACCAACCAGAATTATTATTAAATCGTAATATATAGATAAACTAATGAAAGGATGCTACAAATGGATATGGATATGAATAAATACACCGAAATTGCTGAAGTTCTGAAAGCCTTGGCCCATCCTGTCCGCCTTTGCATCGTCCGAGGTCTGATCGCCAAAGGCAGCTGCAATGTCTGCCATATGCAAGAATGCCTTGGCATGCCGCAATCTACTACTTCTCAGCATTTGCAAAAACTGCGTTCTGCCGGCATAATTTCAGGACAACGCAAGGGCTTGGAAGTCAATTACCAAGTTTGCGACCCACGCGTCATCAAATTAATCGAGACATTATTTCCTGAACAGAAAGAAGGCTAGCAAAATGAAAAAGATAGTTATAGTCGGCGGTGTTGCCGGCGGCGCATCAGCAGCAGCAAGATTACGCAGGTTAGACGAGCAGGCAGAAATTGTTTTGCTTGAACGAGATGAACATATATCCTTTGCCAACTGTGGTCTTCCTTACTATATTGGAGAAACAATTTTGAACCGTAATAAGCTTCTGGTGCAAACTCCTGAAGCCATGCGGACCCGCTTTGCCATCGACGTCCGAGTTTATAGCGAAGTAACTGCTGTCCATCCAGACAAAAAAACTATTACTATCAGCAGCAAAGACCGTGGTCAATATGAAGAAAGCTATGATTATCTGATTCTCTCTCCGGGTGCCAAGCCCATTCGCCCAAATATTCCTGGCATAGACAGTAACCACATCTTAACCCTACGTAATATCCCTGATACCGACCGTATCAAAGCCCTTGTTGATCAAGACGCTACTCGTCGAGCTGTCGTTATTGGCGGTGGTTTCATCGGCCTAGAAATGGCTGAAAACTTGAAAGAGCGCGGTTTAGAAGTATCACTAGTTGAAGCAGCTCCTCATATTCTGGCACCACTTGATAGTGATATGTCTGTTTTAGTAGAACGCGAACTAAAAGAAAATGGCATAGATTTATTTCTCAGTGACGGTGTTGCCAGTTTCCAAGAACAACCAGATGCCATAACTGTTAAGCTGCAAAGCGGCAAAATACTGACAACGGATATTGTCATTCTGGCAATTGGCGTAGCACCTGAGACCTCCTTCCTTGCTGGCAGCGGAATCAGCCTTGGCAAACGCGGCCATATTATTGTAAATGAGCAAATGAAAACCTCTCAGCCAGACATTTACGCCGTCGGTGATGCAATCGAAGTCGTTGACTTCATCAACGGTCAGCATACGGCTATTCCTTTGGCTGGTCCGGCGAATAAACAGGGCAGAATTGCCGCTGATAACATAGCCGGCATATCCAGCCGCTTTCAAGGCAGCCAAGGAACCTCCATTCTAAAAGTTTTTTCACTTACTGCTGCTTCAACAGGCAATAACGAACGCACACTAAAACAACTTGGCACTAAATACCACGTCGCAATCGTTCATCCTAATTCCCATGCAACCTACTATCCTGGCTCCCAGCCTCTGACAATCAAACTACTGTTTGACGATTCGGGCCGCATTTTGGGTGCTCAATCGATTGGTCTCGAAGGTGTCGACAAGCGCATAGATGTCATTGCCACCGTAATACGGCTCAAAGGCACTGTCAGCGATCTTACAGAATTAGAATTAGCCTACGCACCGCCGTATTCTTCGGCTAAAGATCCAGTTAACATGGTTGGCTTCGTAGCAGAAAATATTCTTTCAGGTCTATGTGATGCCTTCACCTATGAACAGCTTGCTTCCTTTAGCCCAGAAGAAACAATTCTTCTGGATGTACGTACAGCAGCGGAATTCGCTAATGGTTACCTGCCTGGAGCACTCAACATTCCTGTCGACGAATTGCGGCAGCGCATGTCGGAGCTTGATAAAGAAAAGTTGATTTTAGTCTACTGCCAAGTTGGTCTGCGCGGCTATATCGCATCACGAATTCTTAGTCAAAATGGTTTTTGCGTCAAAAATATGACCGGCGGTTATAAATCTGCAGCACCTGCTTTTGCCAAATCACCAGTCGCCCCCTGCGGCATGGCCCTTGACCCTGAAACCCAAGTAATGCGTTAAAACAGTTCCATTTTTTAACTCTTAGCAAATAAAAAAGGCATTCCTTCGCTCTCAACGGCGGGAATGCCTTTTTCATTAAAATACTACCTACTGAATATCTTTTTTCATCTGCTCAAACTCTTCTTTACTTATTTCGCCCTTAGCATAACGCTCTTTTAAAATTTCGAGCGCAGTTTTAGATACCTTAGAAACTTGGTTATCACTATTTTCCCGCCATAGCTTACGCACTAACAAAATACCAATCACAATAATGAGAAGCCAAAATAAAAACATCGGCAACATCATAAATGGTCCTAAACCACCCCAATGACTACCCCAATATGGTCCCATCATAACTCACCTCACATTTTATTTTTATCAAAGCAAAACATAATCATTATTTTAGTAAAATTAGTTAACAATTATATTTTTCTTTTGTATTGATTCTATTTTTCACTTTATTCTATTGGTCGTATTTATTTAAAAGCGACCTCTAAATGTAGATTTCCTCTTTTCGATTATATAATATTCAGAAAATTAAA
>JBFWIF010000030.1:0-25429 GCA_050256135.1 Acidaminococcaceae bacterium
GTGTAATTGCAGCAATGCATTTAGCTGACCGGTACTAATATGTCGAGGGCTTGACTTAAAAGAGCGCAAGCTCGAACTAAATCGTTTGTTTTCTCTTCTGTGAAGTTTTGAGGGTTTCGGCCTTCAACAATATGATCCGGTGACGATAGCTGGGGGGATCCACCTGTTCCCATCCCGAACACAGTAGTTAAGCCCCTATACGTCGAAAGTACTTGGCTGGAAGCGGCCTGGGAGGATAGAAAGTTGCCGGTTAAAAATACACCATACCGAATGGTATGGTGTATTTTTTATTTGTTTAGAAGTTTCTATCCGAGCAGGCCCTGGCCTGGGACGCATGAGCCACCTAGCAGTTTACTGCGTGTGGCGCAGCGGTTCGAGCGCAGTGAGAACGCCCTTGATGTTGTTGTCGGCTTGAGTATAATATGCTTACCACCATACCATTCGGTATGGTGTATTTTTTTATATATGTTTAGAACTTTCTATCCGACAATGGCCTTGGAGTAGCTCGCAGTTAGTTGTTCCTCTGGACCATTCCACACGCGACAATTCGCCAGCAAGCTGTCGGTCGCTGATGTATATGAGTCTCGTCGCAACAAACCTGCTCACCAGATAAGAGGACATATTTCGAGCGTAGTGAGAACGCCCTTGGTGTTGTTGCCGGCTTGAGTATAGTAGACTTACCACCATACCATTCGGTATGGTGTATTTTTTATATGTTTAGAACTTTCTATCCGACAATGGCCTTGGAGTAGCTCGCAGTTAGTTGTTCCTCTGGACCATTCCACACGCGACAATTCGCCAGCAAGCTGTCGGTCGCTGATGTATATGAGTCCCGTCGCAACAAACCTGCTCACCAGATAAGAGGACATATTTCGAGCGTAGTGAGAGCGTCCTTGATGTTGTTGCCGGCTTCAGTATAATAGGCTCAACACCATACCAAACGGTATGGTGTTTTTTATATGCTAGAAGTTTCTATACGAACAGAACCCTGGAGTAGCTCGCAGGTAGCTGTTCCTCTGGACCATTCCACACTCATTAAATAAGAGGAAGGTAGCAGAAGCGTCCTATTCGTTTGCTGCTACTTTTGCTAGGCTATTTTTGCTGGCACTTCTTCTTATTTCCTTAAAATTGTTCTTAGTTATTGCCGGCTGACGGATTGTGAATAGCACCGATAGGTTTTTTTAATAAAATACAAATAATCATTATTAATTATTTGTTGACAAATCTTGGAAAAGGTTTTATAGTATTCCTACATAGGAACAATAAATATTGGAGAGGTAATAGGGAAATACTGAGCGCTTGATGTATATCAATTCAAAGCCTCATGAAGCAGAGTTGTACATGGTACTTCTGGTTGAGGGAAGTTTGACCAGTTATGAAACTGTTAAACTTACTTTTATAGTCCGTTCCAATACTTTTTAAGCATATAGTTATGATTATTTATTTTACTTATTAATGGATTAATGCGTTTTTATTTCCTTTTTCTTCAGCTGTTAGGTATAATGAATATAGTTTCGTTTCAAAATGATGGTTAGTTTAAGGGGGCACAAAGATGAAAATAGAATTTTCCAAAATGCATGGCTGTGGCAATGATTATGTATATGTGAACTGTATGGAGAAAGAATTGCCGAATCCTAATGCTATTTCTGAATACGTTAGCCACCGTCGATTTGGAATTGGTTCAGACGGGTTGATTTGCATTATGCCTTCTAAGGTTGCCGATTTCAGAATGCGCATGTTTAATGCGGACGCTTCTGAAGGTAAGATGTGCGGCAATGGCACGCGTTGTATTGCAAAATACGTTTATGACAATGGTTTGACAGATAAGACTACTATAACTTTGGAGACTCTTGGTGGTATTAAGACTATTGATATGACTGTTGTTGACGGTAAAGTTACCGAAGCCGTTGTAGATATGGGAGAGCCTATTTTCAGGACCAAGGAAATACCAATGATTAGTGACCATTATGTCTTTATGGATCAAGGATTGGTTATTGACGATAATCTGACTTATAACGGTACGGCAGTTTCCATGGGGAATCCGCATTTTGTTATTTTTGTTGATGATGTTGATTCATTGAAACTGGAAGAAATTGGCCCACGCATAGAAAATCATCCATTATTTCCAGAGAGAACTAACGTGGAATTCGTGCAGGTTATTGATGATAATACTGTCAAGTTCCGTGTTTGGGAACGGGGCAGCGGTGAAACATGGGCGTGCGGCACGGGTGCTTGTGCTGTGGCAGTTACCTCCATATGTTTGAATCATGCTGGCAAGAAGGACCAGGAATTGAATGTAATGGTCAAAGGCGGTTTGCTTAAAATTACTTATAAATCTGATAATCATGTGATGCTTAAGGGCCCTGCTGCGCATGTTTTCGATGGCACAATTGATATTCCTGAGGAAATTTTGCATAAATAATTATTCATACTTTTGGGCAAATTAACAAAAGTAAATACAGGCACTTCAATAATATGTTAAAATATCAACACAATAAATTTAGCTGAAGTTTTATTTATATATTTTATTTTGGAGGGAATTTGAGACATGGCAATAATGAATGAAAACTATTGTAATTTGAAAGAAAGCTATTTGTTTTCACAAATTGCGGCTAAGGTTGCAGCTTTTGTGGCAAACAATCCGGACAAAAAGGTAATTCGCATGGGTATTGGCGACGTAACTCTGCCTTTGGCACCAGCGGTTATTGATGCTATGAAAAAAGCCGTGGAAGAAATGGGTGTTAAGGAAACTTTCCGTGGTTATGGACCTGAACAAGGTTACGATTTCTTGCACGAAGCTTTAGTTGGCTACTACAAGAAGCAAGGTGTAGTATTAGATACTGATGAAATTTTTGTCAGTGATGGTGCCAAAAGTGATTGCGGCAATATCACTGATATCTTCAATAATGCCAACACTATCCTGGTGCCAGATCCGGTTTACCCTGTCTATGTTGATACCAACATTATGTGTGGCCGCAATATTGTTTATATTAATGGCACACCGGAAAACAATTTCCTGCCGATGCCGGATGACAGTATTAAAGCTGATGTAGTTTATCTCTGCTCACCGAATAATCCAACAGGTGCTGCTTATACTAAAGAACAGTTGGAGGCTTGGGTTGCATATGCCTTAAAAAATGATGCGGTTATTCTCTATGATGCTGCTTATGAAGCTTTTGTTACCGATCCTGCTATTCCTCGCAGTATTTTTGTGGTTGAAGGTGCTAAGGAATGTGCAATTGAACTTTGCTCTTTTTCGAAAACAGCAGGTTTCACAGGCACACGTTGCGGCTACACTGTAGTTCCTAAAGCACTGAAGAGAAAAGCTGGTAATGGACAGGAAATGTCTTTGAATAAAATGTGGCTGCGCCGCCAAACAACAAAGTTTAACGGTGTGCCTTACATTATTCAACGCGGAGCAGAAGCTGTTTTCAGCGAACAAGGACAAAAAGAATGTCAGGAAATGCTGGAATTCTACCGCGAGAATGCCAGGATCATGATGGAAACCTTTACTAAAAAAGGTATAAAGTTCTACGGTGGTGTGCATTCACCATATATTTGGCTGCAATGTCCAAATGGTATGGGCTCTTGGGAATTCTTCGATTATTTGTTGGAGAAATTGGCAATAGTTGGTACTCCCGGCGCTGGTTTCGGTAAAATGGGCGAAGGGTACTTGCGTCTTACTGCATTCGGCAGCCGCGAAGGTACCATCGAAGCAATGGAACGTATTGAAAAGAATATATGAGATAACAAAAAACCACTTCAATATTATTTGAAGTGGTTTTTTTATGCTCTGAAATATATTCAAGCAAAAAAATATGTTTTTAGGGAAAAAATTATAATTAATAAACTTTCTACTAATAAAATTGGACGTAAGGTTTTAAAAAAATCAGCTTTAAAATAATCTAAAGTTACGGTAAAGCACACATGTGTTGGCGTAATCATTTGACCTGCGATGCCGAAGACAAACGCAATAGAAATAAGATTCAAGTCACCAGGCGCAATTGCTGCAACTAATGGAAGTACGATTGCAACATGACCTTGGGAAATACCAGTCAATATTCCTATAATAAACGAAACAGAAGCAATAACAATGGGAATAGGCAAGGTTGAAGCCTTAAAAGCATTAACAACTGCATCAAGGGTGCCAGTGACGGTTAATAATTGAACAAAATAAAGGATACAGACAATATTCAAGATCATTTTTTTGTCGAGAGCTTCGACGAAAACATTTTTTACATTTATTACGCGGCAGGTAAAGCGTAACATAAAGATCATACCAACAGTCACAATTCCCATGGAAACGGCTGCGCCGAAATTAAAGAAAACAACAAGAATGAAGTTGACAATGACAGGAGCCAGAGAAAGGGCCACATCAGCCATATTTTTGCGTATTTCTTCGGGAGAAATTTCAGGGTCTTCATGTTTGCCGATTTTTATTGGCTGCAGATAAATAAACCAGCCAAGAACAAAAGCAACGAGGCTTATCCAACTGAGATGTACGATTAGGGAACTTATTGGAATCATCGCAATACTGCAAGCCAGGATCATGCCAGGATTTATAGGATTAGAATATTCGAAGATATGGCGGAACCAAAAGTTGATAGTGGCCTTTTCGGTCACCGAAATTGCAGTACCTTTGCTGGCAGTTTCTACTATCGGTGCCGAAAAACGCGCGCCGCCAAGGGAAGGCAAAAGACCGAGGAAGGCGGGCATAATGGCTAAGGTTACTTTCTTGCTTGAAAATAAACGCTGCAAGGCTGCAACCATTCCGTCAAGAGTGCCGCTGGTACGCAATTCTATTTCTAAACACATTACAAAATAGAGCGCTAGCAGCAGATCATAAGTGCGTTGCTTGGTGGCTGTTTGATAAGCAGCTGTCCATAAATGATTTAAGTCAGGAGCCTGAAGCAGCCAAATCGAAAGTCCGCCGGCGAGTATGGCTGGACCGATAGGGTAGTGTCGTCTTAGCATTATTAAAATTATGGCCATGCCTATTATCAATGTTATAAAAATGTTCACGTTATCAGTCCTTTTTAAATAAGATAAATACAATTATATACGATTATGGGAAAAAAACCAAAAAAAATGTATAATGAAGGCAGAAGACTTTATTGTAGGAAGGTGAAGCAATGCGAATCAGTAAAATGCACCTGAAGAATTTTCGCTGTTTTGAAAATTTTATGATTGAGTTTGAAGATGACTTAACAGTTATAGTAGCAGAAAATGGGAGAGGCAAATCAGCTATTCTCGATGCAGTTGCGGTTGCGATTGGACCCTATATAGGTTGCTTTAATGGTGTAAAAACTTATAATTTTTTGGATAATGATGTCATGCAGATACAGGAAAATAATACAGGCAAGAAACTGAGAATTCAGAGGATGAAAAGACAGTTCCCTGTTTTGGTAGAAGCTGAGGGTTTTCTTAATGGTAAGAATGTTTCTTGGCAACGGGAAAAGGTGCGGGATGGTAGTCGTACTACCATCAAAAATGCAAAATCTTTGACGGATTATGGGCGCAAAATGCAAAAAGCTATTCATGGTGAACATGATGAAAAAATTATACTGCCTGTAATTGCCTATTATGGAACTACCAGAATGTGGGAAGACGCAAAAATTTTGGCAGGCAATCGCCAAAAACTGAATTTAGAACGTGACTCAGGTTATTTTGAAGCGATGGAACCATCGGCAACTTATCAAACTTTTGGGCATTGGTTTCAATATGCTGCTTTAAGTGCGATGGAGTTCGATTGTTATCTGAAGGAGAGAAATTCAAACGAAAAAAATCCTTACAGAGAGGTTTTAAGGTCTGTTAGCAGAGCAATAGATATTGCTGTAGGAAATATGGGATGGAAAAATATCGATTATAGTGTTTCCTTGCAGAGTTTGGTTATTAGCCATGATAAAATTGGGACTTTGCCGGTAAGTGCGCTCAGTGACGGTATCCGCAGTGTTATCAGTATGGTCGCAGATATTGCTTACCGTATGGTCCGTTTAAACCCTGATTTGGGTGAAGAAGCAACAAGAAAGACTTCTGGTATAGTACTAATTGATGAGGTAGATATGCATTTGCATCCATCCTGGCAGCAGACTGTAGTTTCAGACTTGCGTAAGGCTTTCCCGATGGTACAATTCATTATAACCACTCATAGCCCTCAGGTATTAACTACTGTACCTGCCAGATCAATTCGTGCCCTGCGTTGGGATGATGGACATGTTGAAATTTATAGCCCGGAGTTCTCTCTTGGCGCTGAAAGTTATCAGCTATTGAAGGAGATTCAGAATGTTGATACGAGACCGCAAGCATTGCCTATTGTCAAGACTTTGATGCGCTACCTGGAACTTGTGAGTGATGACCAATGGGATTCGGAAGAAGCCGTTGTGTTGCGTAAAGAACTCGACGAGTGGGGTAAAAATCGCGAACCAGCTCTAATCAAGGCAGACATGGACATCAAAATGCGGGCATATCGGCGGAAGAAAAAATGAAAAAAATTTTAAAATCAAAAATAGTGCCAAAACAGCTAAAATTATTTGCCGAAGCTTTTCCGCATGAGACTTGGGAGCATTTCAGGCGACGTTCAAGGCGTGGTTACAAGGAAGTAAAGAAACAGATCTATAATGACCAACATGGGTTATGTGCCTATTGTGAAATCAGCATCAAGATGGCGGCAAGTGAAGATAATATAGATGATTTTCGTGTGGAGCATTTCCATCCTAAAAGTGAGACAACTAATAAAGGTAAAAATTGGCATCTTGCCTGGGACAATATGCTGGGTGTATGTCATGGCGGCAGCCAAAAAGCTGTGCCGAATTCTGATTGGCGTTATTCTTCCCGCAAAAATGACAGGAGTTGTGACATACCTAAAGGAGGCAGGGACTTGTCACGCGTTATTCTCAATCCTTTGCATATTCCTGCTGAAGTAAGACTTTTCCGTTATGTTGAGCATAACGGAAAGATGATTGTTGATCCGAAAACTTGTCCGGAAAGATTTTTTAAAAAGGCTAATAATACTATCCGAGAGCTTAATTTAAATGCGCGTCGTTTAAGACGGATGCGGCTTGCCGTAATTGAAGTTCTCGAGAAAGAAATTGAGAACGGTTTGCTGGAAGGCATGGAATTTGAGGAGTGTTTGGAAAGGCTGGCAGAAGGTTTGCTATCACCAGATAAACAGGGCGTTTATAGACCATTCTTTACTGTCATAAGATGGTATTTGGGACCAGCGGCTGAAAGATTTTTGGCAAAGTCAAGCTACAAGATTTAACCTTTCCTAAGATTAGGTAATAAAAATTGTTTTTCAGAGCAAATTGCATTTAAGAAAAGGTAATAGGAAAATCCTGCTAGTATAGCAGGATTTTCCTATTAGAAGGTAGAAAGTATTACGACAGTCTTTCACGAAAATCGGGAATTGAGTAAGGAGATTTGTGTAATGTTGAATAAAAATGCGTTTAAAGCCTATGATATAAGGGGGATAGTTCCCTCTGAAGTCAACGAAGAGATGGCCTATCTTGTCGGCAGAATCTTTGCTGTTATGTACGGTACTAAGGAAGTTGTGGTTGGACGCGATATTCGTACTAGCGGCGAAAAGTTAGTGGCTGCTTTATCCGAAGGCTTATGCCATGGTGGCGCTAACGTTATTGATATTGGCCAGTGCGGTACAGAAATGGTTTATTTTGCTACAGCCAATTTGAATGTTGACGGTGGTATTATGGTTACTGCCAGCCATAATCCGGCTGATTATAACGGCATGAAACTAGTACGCAGAGGAGCAAGGCCTGTATTTTCAGAGACAGGTTTGATGGATATCGCTGATATGGTGGTTAAGTCAGATGGTTTGCCACGAGGCGTTTATTTGGATAAACAGGTAGGAACGGTTAGAAAAGTCGATATAATGCCTGCTTATATAGAACATCTGCTTAGCTATATTGATGTTAATTCGTTGTGTCCTATGAAGATAGTAGCTAATCCTGGTAATGGCGGTGCCAATATTGTTTTGAGCAATCTGGAGAAATATTTGCCTTTTGAATTTGTTAAAATAAATGAAACTCCAGATGGTACTTTCCCTAACGGCGTACCAAACCCTTTATTGGTCAAAAACAGAGAGGTTACAGCTAAGGCGGTGAAAGAGAATAAGGCAAATCTCGGTATTGCCTGGGATGGTGATTTTGACCGCTGTTTCCTGTTTGATGAAAAGGCAGAGTTTATTGAAGGCTACTATATAGTAGGTCTTTTGGCAGAAATTTTCTTAAAGAAATATCCCGGTGAAAAAATCATGTATGATCCACGTTTGACTTGGAATACGTTAGAAATTGTCAAGCGTCTTGGGGGGACGCCTATAAGATGCCGTAGCGGACACGCGTTCATGAAGGCCTGTATGCGCGAGAATGGCATTATTTATGGTGGGGAAATGTCGGCGCACCATTACTTCCGCGACTTTTCTTATTGTGACAGCGGCATGATACCATGGCTTTTGGTGACCGAGTACTTGTGTAGCATAGGCAGGAGCCTTTCTTCATTGGTGGAAGAACGTATGGAAATGTTCCCTTGCAGCGGTGAAATAAACCGTAAGGTTGCAGATTCTGCTGCTGTATTAAAAAAAGTTGAAGAAAAGTATGCTGTTGGTGGTCAGGCTGATCATTTGGATGGTTTGTCAGTAGATTATGATAAGTGGCGTTTTAATGTACGTATTTCCAATACGGAACCTGTCGTACGCCTTAATGTAGAAACTCGCGCTGATCAGAAACTTTTGGCAGAAAAAACGCAGGAGATTTTGGAACTTATTGGCGGGGAAGAAGCCTGAGGAGGCATAAATAATGAATGTATTAGTTACAGGTGGAGCTGGTTATATCGGTTCCCACGTTGTTGAAGAATTAAAGAATAACGGTTTTGTACCGATTGTTTATGACAATCTTTCTACGGGGCATGCTGACGCAGTGCCAGAGGATGTACTGCTTATTAATGGCGATATACATGATTTAGATTTTCTGGAACACATCATGGGTGAATATGAAATTGATGCTGTAATGCATTTTGCTGCCAGCAGTTTAGTTGGCGAATCCATGGAAAACCCTGGACGTTATTATTATAATAATGTAGCGGGTACTCTCAGCCTTCTTGATGCAATGCGCAAAGCAGGTGTTGACAGTATAGTATTTTCCTCTACGGCTGCCGTCTATGGCGAACCGGAGAAATGGCCTATTGAGGAAGAATTCAAGGTCTGCCCGACCAATGTTTACGGCCGGACAAAACTGATGATTGAAACAATGTTGGCTGACTATGATATGGCATACGACTTACGCTATGTTGCACTCAGATATTTCAATGCGGCTGGTGCTTCTGCGTCTGGTAAGATAGGAGAAGACCACCGCCCGGAAACACATTTGATTCCGATAGTTTTAAAGACGGCTTTAAAAATCAGAAGTAGCGTGTCTATTTTTGGCACTGACTACCAAACTCCTGACGGTACCTGTATTCGTGATTATATTCATGTCGCTGACCTCGCCTCAGCACATGTACTGGCTCTTAAACATTTACTCAATGGAGGAACGAGTAAAGTTTATAATCTTGGCTCTGAAAAGGGTTTCAGCGTCAGAGAAATCATCGAAACAGCAAAAAAGGTTACCAAAGTTGATTTTGCTGTTTCGGAAGAAAAGAGAAGATCTGGCGATCCTGCAGTACTGATCGCTTCTTCCCGAAAAATTGGAGAAGAACTCGGCTGGAAGCCTATGCACAGTGCTATAGCTGATATTGTTGCCTCGGCATGGCAATGGCATAAAAAGCATCCACAGGGGTATGAAGAGTAATAGACCAGAGGGCGGGCTGTCCGGAAAGGCGGAAACCTTTTCAGGCAGCCTTAATATATGTTTGTTAGTGAATTTTAGGTAAAGAAAATAAGGGATTGATTTTATATGCAATTAGTAGTTGAAAAAATAGTAAAATGTTTTGGTATTCATGAAATTTTTAAAGATGTCAGTTTTATGATCGACCGGGGTGAAAAAATTGGACTGGTGGGCGTTAACGGTAGCGGTAAAACCACTTTGCTAAGATGTTTGTTGGCACCGGAGACAATAGACGGAGGTTCGATCAAGTTTGAGCAAGGCATCCGGATAGGGTATGTTGAACAGGGTTTTCAGAGTATCGGTGAAGGGACGCTATGGCAATTTTTGCTGAACTCTGCCAAGGATATTTTGGAATTGCGTGAAAAAATGACAGAGTTAGAAAAGAAGATTGCTGTGGCCAAGGGAGCTGAACTTGATAATTTTCTGACTGACTATGCTAGAGTTTCAAATATTTACGAACATGCTGACGGCTATAATTATGAGAATAGGATCAAGATAGTCCTGCATGGTTTGGGGTTCCCAGAAAAAGAATGGGATAAGCCGGCTGAAAATTTTTCAGGAGGCCAGAAGACTAGGATTTTATTGGCTGCTGCACTTGTCAAAGAGCCGGATCTCCTTATTCTGGATGAACCGACAAATCATCTTGATATCAGAATGACAGAATGGCTGGAAGGTTATTTACGTGATTTTAAAGGCGGCGTTTTGATTGTCAGTCATGACCGTTTTTTCCTTAATAATGTTGTTGGCAGAATTTTGGAGATGACCGGCGGCCGCTTGCAGAATTTTAAAGGTAACTATGACCAGTATCTATCGCAAAAGGAAATTCAGACAGCAACTTTGGAAGCTGCATATGAAGCTCAGCAAGAATACATTGAGCGTACTGAAGCCTATATACGCAGGTTCAAAGCCGGTATCAAAAGCAAGATGGCTCGTGGTCGGCAATCGCAGTTAAACAGGCTGGAACGAATTGATGGACCTGAAAGAATTGAAGAATTTGAGCTAAGATTGCCTCCTGCACCAGAATCAGCGGAAAGAGTATTGGTTTTGGAGAATTTGGCTGTGGGTTATGGCGAAAATGTTTTACTCAAACATATTGACCTTGTGCTGCGCAGAGGCGAGAAGACCGCATTACTTGGCCCCAACGGTGCCGGCAAAACAACGCTGCTTAAAACTATCTTAGGAGAATTATCACCGCTCGCGGGCAAAGCAAAAATTGGCAATCGTGTTAAAATTGGTTATTTTTCCCAGAGTTATGAGCGACTTGACCCTAAACAGACCCTGCTGGATAATTTTTTGACCGAATATGGCTATACGACGGAATATACACGTTCACTGCTCGGCGGCATGCTGTTTCATGGCGATGATGTTTTTAAAGAAATAGGCACACTCTCCGGTGGGCAGAAGGCACGTTTGGTTTTATTGAAGCTTGTCCTCGATGGTTCCAACCTTTTAGTGCTTGATGAACCGACGAATCATCTGGATATTGCGGCTAGGGAAGCCGTGGAAGCAGCTTTGGAAGCTTATGACGGTACGGTGCTTGTCGTCAGCCATGACCGTTATTTCATCAATGAAGTTGCGAGCCGTATCTGGGAAATAGATAACCAGCAGGTTAATGATTATAAGGGGAACTATTCTTTCTACGTTGAAGAGAAAGTAAAACGCTCTGCTTTAGCTGCTGCAGTTGCTACTGCGCCTAAAAATGAGAATAAAGGGCTCGAAAGCGAAGGCAGGACAATAAAAGCCAGGCCGGAGGAAAAACAACGCAGATACAGTGAGCAAGAAAGAGAAAAATTATTGGCTAAAGTTGAACTAAACATCCGCGAGCAGGAAGCAATGCTGAAGGTTTTGGCAAAACAGCTTGCAGACCCTGCTAACCATGAGGATTTGGAAAATAGTGCTAGACTTGCCGAAGAATATGAAAAAATGAAGAATGAAATAGATAGTCTTATGCTTAAGTGGGAAGAGCTGATGGTGACTGCTGAAGAGTAAAACATTACAGTTTGATGCCAATTCCGAATATATATATGTAAAATTGCTAATAAATAGCACTTGTATACAGTATACTTGCTGCAAAAAGGTAGCGCCTAAGAACCGAATAATGTTAAAATACTTTGTGCTATAGTTCGTATTTTATAAAGGGGGTTTTATTTATGATGATAGCGCTTGGGTGTCTGATAATCATTGCTGCTATTTATTTGATGCTGAAACGCTACGATTCAAGGCTTGTTCTGATTGGGGCAGGTATTTTGATGGCGGCACTGGCCGGCAAACCGATGACGGCGCTTGACGCTTTTGCCAAGGCAATGGTTTCTGGTGGTTTGATTACTTCGGTTTGTTCTGTAATGGGTTTTGCACTGGTTATGAAATACACTACCTGTGACAAACATTTGATTTGTCTTTTAGCAGGAATATTGAAAAAAGCCAGACCACTTTTGATTCCTGGAACAACAATCATTACTTTTATAATTAACATTGCTTTACCAAGTGCAGCTGGCTGTTCTGCCGCTGTAGGCGCCATTTTCATTCCAATCCTGATGTCTTCAGGTATTCATCCGGCTATGGCTGCTGCTGCTGTAAAATCTGGTACATTTGGCAGTATGTTAAGTCCTGGGCTGATGCATAACGGCGTTATTGCTAAATTAGCTAACGTACAGATTGTGGATGTTATTCAAAACCATATGATGGCTGATATAGCCGCAGTTTTGATAACAGCTGCCAGTGTAACGATTTTGGCTTACGTTATGAAAGAAAACGCAGGTCATGAAGCTGAAAGCAATATTACAATCGAAGAAGGCTTTAAGAGTAACCCTCTTTATGCTTTAATGCCTATCCTGCCTGTTGTTATTCTGGTGCTTGGCGCGACCGGCAAGGTGCCGGCTTTGAAAATGGGCGTGCCTCACGCTATGCTTATAGGTGCTATAATTGCACTTATGGTAACGAGATGCAATCCCACTGAACTTACCAAATCATTCTTTAATGGTATGGGCAATGGTTATGGTGAAATAATCAGTATTATTATTTCAGTAGGTGTTTTTGTCAGCGGTATGAAGGCCATGGGTCTTGTTGCTGCTTTCTTGAAAGCTATGGTCAGCTCAGAAGGGGTTATTAAGATTGCGGCGGCTTTTGGTCCGTTCCTTCTTGGTATGGTTAGCGGCAGCGGTGATGCTGCAACAGTTGCCTTCAATGAATCAATAACTCCGCATGCAGCACAATTTGGCCTCAGTATTGTTGACATGGGCTCCATTGCTGCTCTCGGTGGTACCCTTGGCCGCACAATGTCTCCAATAGCAGGTGCTACTATCATCTGTGCCGGTATTGCAGGCTGTAATCCAATCGAAGTTGCAAAACGTAATGCTTTGGGCGTTACTATTGCCTTGATTGTTGGTATGATGATTCTTCTGTAACTTGCTGGGTTGAATAATATGATTTTTGAACCTGCCGCTTTTTGCGGCAGGCTTTTTTTATTTCAGGTCGAATAATATAATGTATCTTTTTCCTGGAGGTTATTGGAGGTTATATGTTAATAGAAAATTTTTTACAGGAACTTCAGAAATATAATGCACCGCTGGTATTCAATCCTTGGGCTGATTATGATCAATTACATGATATCAGCCCCTTAGCCCCTGTGATACGTGCTGCCAATCTAAAAAGGTATCTTGAATTACGTCGTAATGCACGCTATCTTTTTATTGCTGAAGGCCTTGGCTATCAAGGGGGACACTTTTCCGGCATTGCGATGACATCGGAACGTATACTGCTGGGCAGACATGTTTCAGTAAATCCGCAGTGTGTACTTGGCGACTGGCAATACCGACGCACAAGCAATCCAGATAGTATTTTTTTGAATAAAAAACAACAGATCGACGGTTTTAACGAACCTACTGCCACAGTAATGTGGAATACCTTAGCAAGACATAATCTTTCCACAGTGGAAGTAATACTTTGGAATATCTTCCCCTTTCATCCTTATAAAAAGACGGGACTTCTGACCAACAGGACTCCTGGCAAGGAGGAGTTGGATATAGGTATTAATTATGCCAAAATGCTTCTCGAATTGATTCCGAACATGAAAATTATTGCAATAGGACAGAAAGCAGCAAATACTTTAAGGGTTTATGGTGTCGACTGTGCCGCCGTTCCGCATCCGTCAATGGGAGGGGCCACTCGGTTTAAAGAGGCAGTCGCCAGATTATTTGCTGAGTCTTGACAGGAGATAAAATGATGACAGAGAAAGTTATGGCAATGAGTCAGGAAGAGATGCTGAATATTGCATTGACAGCTGGGAAGATACTTTTAACCAGCGGAGCCGAAACCTATAGAGTGGAGGATACTATTATTCGCCTTTGTGCCTGGCGAAAGATGGATTATGTCAAAGTCTTTGTTACACCGACTGTGATAATAATTGGCGATGAAAAGGCACACGGCTTTACTTGTATGACGCGTGTGACTGCACGTACGACCGATCTTAGTCTGATTAGCGCAGTCAGTGAGATGTCTTATAGCTTTGGTAAATGGTCCCTAGGTTATAAGGAAACAAAATCGTTTTTGGAAGAGCTGCGGAAACTGCCGGTTCCTTCCAAGTATATGACAAGTTTTGCATCTGGTATTGCCGCAGCATGTTTTGCTGTAATGCTAGGTGGTAATTTCGCTGATTTTGGGGCAGCGTTTCTTACTGGTTTTGCTGCTATGCTGGCTGTAAAACAGTTGGCAGTTTTACGTATTACATCTTTTTGGGAAAATACCTTGGCTGGTATGATCATTGCCTTAGTAGCCTTAACCTGCTGTCAGCTTAATAGCGAATGCACGCAGGAAAAAATAATTGTTGGCAGCATTATGCCATTTTTACCAGGTGTATCCTTTACCAATGGTCTTAGGGATTTTATGGCTGGCGACCTCTTGTCAGGGAACTCGCGCATTGCAGAAGCATTCTTATTTGCTGCTTCGCTGGCGGTTGGTATTGCCGTAGTTCTTCGTATTTGGCTGGCCTAGGGGGTAAGTTTTGATGTTAGTTTCTATTTGCTTTTCTTATATAGCAACAACTGCTTTTGCGGTTCTTTTTAACGCACCCAAAAGGACTTTGCTTCCGGCGGGTTTGATTGGGACGGTTGGTTGGACCGTTTATCTTCTGATGCGTGACTATTTAAGCTATAGTTCGCCTTTGAGCATTTTTTGCGGCACAGTAGCACTTTCACTAATGAGTGAGCTTTTTGCCCGCATCTATAAACAACCTGTTACTGTTTTTGCTATACCTGGTATTGTGCCTTTAGTCCCGGGTTTACCTATTTACCAAGGCATGTACTATATGATAATGAACGCATATTCTATCGGTATGGAAAAGCTAATCAAAGCGTCTCTGGAAGCTGGAGCGATATCGCTTGGTATTCTGCTGGTTTCCGGACTTTTCCGAATTTTTAAAGTGCGACGGGACAGACGTTTTGTTAATAGCAGAACAAAGGAATAATAGTTAGTATTGGGTAGTTTAATAAAACAACAGTGATTATATGGAGGTCAGGTGTACAATGACTTTTTTTGGACGCGTATTGCGTGGAGGCTTTTTGGCTTGTCTTGCTATATATTTGATATTTGTTACAGGAACGCAAAATGTTGCGGCTGACGACATGGGCAGTGGCAATATTCGCAAGGTAACAAGAAATGAAGAATTGTTTGATGTGGAATATCCAATGGTTTATGGCTTGGCTAGCGAAACTGCACAGGAATTGATTAATGAGGATATTGACAAATATGTGCAGCAATTTTATAAAACCGTAGAGGGAGCTGGCAGCAAAGGCCGATTAAGATATTATATTTATAAAAATGCAAATAATACTTTGAGCATGACGTTGAAAATGGAAAATAGTGTAACAGATAAAAAGAAATCAGTAACTACTTATGGCCTGAACTATAACCTTGCAACTGGCAAAAATATTGACTTGAGCAATTATTATAATAGAGAGGCAGTTTTTAACCGAGCTCAGAATGGTCTTCAATACCTTTATAAGATTGAAAAGGATAAAACATTGTTATATCCTGACGACTATTACATTGATATCGATGATAATATTATCGCTATTTATCATGCAGGTTCCATTGCTGATAAAACTTTGGGCGAAATAGAAGTTGATTTGACGGCTGCCGATGAAACCAGAGTGAAGGAAATACCAACTGCTGTTGTCTCAGAAAACCTGGTTGAAGGCAGAATTGATGGTACAGAGGTAAGAGTGCGGGAGCAAGCTGGATTGAATACTAAAATTATCGGTGTCTTACAAGATGGTGAGCTAGTTAGGTTAGGAAGTCAGCAAATGGCAGATGGGTTGTCCTGGACTTATGTGGTAAGGAAAAATAATGATGCAGGCTGGGTGGCGACACAGTTCTGCAAGATATTGTCTGAAGGGGTCACGGTAAAAAATACTGATAAAGGAATTATCACTGGCGAAGATGTACGTATGCGCAGTGAACCTAATGTAAATGCTGATGTGCTGGATTGGTTTGTCAAAGGCGAAAGCGTTGAACTTTTGGATAAAGTAAATGCTAATGATCGTGATTGGTGTAAGGTCAAGAGAAGTAACGGCAATATTGGCTGGGTTGCAGCTGAATATTGTCAGCCTGAAAAATAGATAGAAATAAGAAAGCCCCAAAACCAGTGTAATAACTTGTTTTGGGGTTGATTTTTTGTATAATCGCTATATTGAATTCAGTAGAAGAACAATCCGAGTACACCGGCAAGCAGGATCAAAGGTATAGGCGATACTTTTCGATAATAATGCAGGTAAAATAAAAAACAGACAAGGACAAGGCCAAAAGGATGAAATTTGCCAGAGGTTGAATTTGGCAGCAACGGGAACAGCGCTAGTTTAAAAAAGACTAGGACAGCTGACAGTAAGAAGCCGATAACCGCTGGTCTGATACCGTGCAAAATTGACTTCACTGCAATTGAAGAGCTGAATTTTTTGAGAGAACCAGCCACCAACAATATGAGAACAAAGGAGGGGAGGCTTACTCCGAGTGTGGCTATCAAAGAACCCATAAAGGAAGCAAGAGGACTGCTGTCACAAACTCTTGCACCGACGAAAGTAGCGGCGTTGACTGCTACAGGGCCGGGAGTCATTTGCGAAATGGTGGCAATTTGGGCAAATTCGGCCGGTGTAAGCCAACCGCGGCTTATTATTTCCTGCTGAATGAAAGCAATCATAGCTAAACCGCCGCCGAAGGAGAAAAGACCGATTTTAAAAAAAACGGAGAACAGTTCCCAGTAAATAATCATAGTTTATCAGCCCCTTTACGTTTGTAGTAAAGGAAACCGGTCAACCCAGAAAGAATGACTACTAAAGCTATATCAAGGTCGAAGACAGCGATTGCCAGTGCGGAAAAAACTGCTATAGCAGCGCCTAAATAGTCTTTGACAGATTTTTTGCCAAGTTCTATGGAAGCTGCCAGCAAAAGTGCTGCTAAAGCAGCGTTGACACCGCTAAAAAAGCTGCTGACATAATGATTGCTGCCAATTTCATCTGTGAAGAGGAGGGCAATCAGCAAAATTATGATAAAAGAAGGGAGAACAACGCCGAGCGTTGAAACAAATGCTCCCGTTAAACCACCCAGACGGTAACCAAGAAAGGTCGAAGCATTGATTGCAATAACGCCGGGCATGGATTGAGAAATAGCCAGTACATCAGTTATATCCTCATCGTTAATCCATTGCTGTTTCTCCACAAATTCATCTCTGATGACCGGGATCATGGCCAGGCCGCCGCCGATTGTAAAGAGCCCTATCTTAAAAAATACTCTGAACATATGGAAATACTTTGAATCAGACATAGAGTCACACCTTTGGAATTTTTTATGGTAATATTATTGTTCAGCTGACAGTAATTAGCAAGTTAAATTACTTTTGTGATTAAATAAAACCATTGCTGTCATTATAGCACTATTATATAATGAAAAGGAATAAGTGTAGTATAAAAATAAATTATATACACTAATACGGAGGAATGTTTATGGAACTGGTTTATGTTGGTAAAACCAAAAATGTCTATAAGCTTGCCGACGGCAATTATCTTCTTCAATTTAAGGATGAGTGTACTGGAAGTGCAGGTGTATTTGATCCGGGTTCTAATGCAATTGGGCTGACCATTGCAGGTGCAGGATTGGCAGGACTAAAGCTTACCAAACATTTTTTTGAGCTAATAGAGAAAAAAGGCATACCAACCCATTATCTTGACGTTGATTTTGAAAAAGTTGCGATGAAGGTAAAATCAGCAGAAATTTTTGGTAAGGGGCTGGAGCTAATTTGTCGTTTTCGAGCTGCCGGCAGCTTTTACCAACGTTATGGTACTTACTGTACGGAGGAAGGACAGGCTTTACCGGCATTGGTAGAAGTAACTCTGAAGGATGATGCACGCGGGGACCCGCCAATTACAAAGGATGCCTTGGTGGCTCTTGGAATTCTTAAAGATTATGAGTATGAAACGCTGAAAACCTTGACGAGACAAATAGCTGATATCGTAAGGGAAGAACTTCAAAAAAAGGGGATAGAGCTATATGACATTAAATTTGAGTTTGGCAGGGTTGGTAAAGAGAAAAAGATAGCTCTGATTGATGAAATTTCCGGCGGCAATATGCGTGCATATAAAAATGGTGAATACTTGCAGCCATTAGCTTTGGCAGGGTTGGTTTTAAACGGTTGATTTACGAATTGTGACAGGTGGGCCACAGAGTTCCCTGTTTTTTAAAACTTATTTTAAATCAAAGAAATGGGGAATTTTAATGTCTTTTTCTACAGATTGGCGTAACAAAAACAGAAATTTTATTGCACTTTCAGCAGTTGGCATCCATATTTCTATCGGCAGTGTGTACGCCTGGAGTGTTTTTACTAAACCGGTAATGCAGGAGATGGGTGTTAGCCTGCGTGATGTACAGTGGGCTTTTAGCCTGGCAATATTCTTTTTGGGAATGTCTGCAGCGTTTCTTGGCAAGTATGTTGAAAAATATGGCCCGCGTAGGTCAGGGATTGTCTCAGCCTTATTTTTCTCAACTGGTATGTTAGGCGCTGGTTTGGCAGTCGCTACGAATAGTCTGTCTCTCCTGTATTTATTTTACAGTATCATCGGCGGAATAGGTTTGGGTATTGGCTATATTACTCCTGTTTCTACTTTAATTAAATGGTTTCCTGAAAAACGTTGGTTTGCCACAGGGCTTGCGATTATGGGTTTTGGCTTTGGCGCCTGGTTTGCCAGTCCTATCATTCAGTTCTTGATTGAGCAAGTAGGCTTGATTTATTGCTTTTTAACGCTGGGCTGTCTTTATCTTGTCATCATGCTGCCATCTGCCTTATATCTGGAGCCACCGAAGGAAACTAAAGGAGTGGAACAAGTCAAGGCCAGATTCCTCGGTAAGCATATTTCACTGAAAGAAGCGATGCACATGAAGATGTTTTATGTGCTTTGGCTTTATCTCTACATAAATATTACCTGTGGTATCAGCCTGCTGTCAGTAGCAAGCCCGATGATGCAGGAAATTGCGGGTATGACGGCTATGAGTGCTGCTGTCGTTGTCGGTATCATCGGCATTATTAACGGACTGGGACGCTTAGGCTGGTCTGCTGCTTCCGACTATTTGGGCAGAGCTAATACCTTTATCGCCTTTTTTCTTATTCAGGCAGTGGCCTTTTACCTATTGACCAAGACAGCAAGTCCTGTATGGTTTCCTGTCCTATTTTATATTATTATTTCCTGTTATGGTGGAGGTTTTGCTACCATGCCTGCTTTTCTTTCTGATGTCTTTGGGACCAAGGAGTTAGCAGCTATTCATGGCAGAATTCTCTCAGCCTGGGCGATGGCGGGCATTACCGGACCGCTTTTGACTTCTTTCATCAGAGAAAACACTGGAAGCTATATGGTTTTGATGAACATTTTTGCTGTTACTTTTCTTGTTATAGCAGCTTATGCAATTTTCATACGATTTGTATCCTTGAAAAAGACAGTTGAGTAGTGACTATGCTCCTGAAGCATGAATTTGTGACACTAAAAACATTTTTGTCCGTTTAAAAATATTTTTGTTCAAGCAACTAAAAATGCTTGAAAATCCTAGGAAAAAAGTATTGCTTTTTATTTTTTGTGTGAGTATAATAGTGACTCGAAGTCAGCTGAAAACCCGTTTCAGCCAGTGTCGATTTGGGACGGATATCGACACAGATTAATTTATGATTGATGTCAATAAGGGGGGATAGAAATGAAAAAGATTATTTTAGAAATTGCGGATTTTACGTTGCCGGAACAATTGCATCTGTATCTGCAGGATGCTTTATCCTTGCCTGCAGATTGTGAGACTTTAGATGAAATTTACGATTTTCTAACAGATATTGATGAATCAATGACTATCGTTTTGCCACAAGAAGTAGCAGCTGATGAACATTTGGGTGAATATGGCGAGAGACTCTTAACGGTTTTCGATGAAGCTGCTGCTGAAAATCAGAATCTGACAGTGGAAGTTATCTGATTTTACCAGAAGATAGGAAAGCACATAGCGGAAAATGATGAAGAAAACTTTATTGTTATTTGTTAGTGTTTTTCCTTGCTTGCTTTTGGCAAGCTGTGGCAATAAAACCGATAATAAGTCGCTGGATAAAGCAGTTGTACAGGAGAAAATGACTGTGATGGTGCTTGATATTGGTCAAGCAGATGTGTTTTACTTCAGGTTAAAGTTATAACTGACGGTGGAAGTTACCAGATTAAAAACGGATAAGTAGTGAAACCGACGTAGCTCTTGGTTACGTCGGTTTTCGTTTGCAGTGACCAGGACAGGACACTCTTGGCGCTCAAGGGTAAGTGGTTTGTGTTATAATGTTGTGAGTACTGAAAGGAAAGAATGTGCAATGATTATTACAGTTGAAAAGCTCACACATACATATGGTGAACGTGTTTTATTTAAGGATATTAGTTTTAGTGTCGATATGGGCGATAAAATAGGCGTTATCGGCGTCAATGGCTGCGGCAAGTCAACTTTGCTCCGTGATATTGCTAAAAATGAAGCTGGTGAAGGTGCGACTATTACTGTCAGTAATGGTGCAGTCATTGAATATTTGCCGCAAAATCCGGAAATTATCAGCGGAGCAACCGTTTTAGAACAGGTTTTCTGTGGTGACTCGCAGCTTATGCGGGTAATTCGTAATTATGAAACGGCTTTAAAGGCTGTAGAAGAAAATACTGAAGACCACGATTTGCAAGTTGCTTTCCTCTCCGCCCAACAACAAATGGATGCTTCTTATGCTTGGCAGTTGGAGAGCGGGGCCAAGAGTGTTTTGACCCAGATGGGAATTACAGATTTCTCACAACCTATTGAACAACTTTCCGGCGGTCAGCAGAAACGGGTGGCATTAGCTGGTGTATTGGTGCGCCATTCTGATTTATTGATACTGGATGAACCTACTAATCATATGGACAATGAGACTGTAGCTTGGCTCGAACAATATCTGAAACAGCGTAAAGGCGCTCTCTTGATGGTTACACATGACCGCTATTTCTTTGACCGCGTTATTAACCGTACTCTTGAAATTGATAATGGCACCGGCTATCTTTATACGGGCAATTACAGCCTTTTTCTGGAGAAGAGAGCTGAACGCAGGCTGGAGGAAGCTGCCGCCGCTAAAAAACTCAACAATATTTATCGTAAAGAATTGGCTTGGATAAAACGTGGTGCAGAGGCAAGACGTACCAAACAGAAATTTCGGGTGGAACGTTTTGCGGAAATCGAAGATGAAGCCAAGAATATAAAAAAAGAAGAAAATCTGGAAATTTCTTCTGTCGGGACGCGTCTGGGCAGGACTGTTATCGAATGTGACAGTGTCGGCTTGGATTATGCAGGAACTACTTATATTGATGATTTTACTTATACCCTCTTACGTAATGACAGGGTTGGTGTCGTTGGTCCGAACGGCAGCGGCAAAACAACATTAATTGAAATTATTGCCGGCCGTATTACACCGGACAGAGGAACGGTAAAAGTTGGGCAGACAGTGAAGATAGGACTGTTTTCTCAGCACAGCGAGTTCCCGGACAGTGATATGCGAGTCTTGGAATATATCAGGGATGTAAGTGAATATGTGGAAAGCAAGGATGGCACTAAAGTTTCAGCAGCCCAGATGCTGGAACGTTTCCTGTTTCCACCAGAATTACAATGGGTTCAGGTTAATAAGCTGTCCGGCGGTGAAAAAAGACGTTTATTTCTGCTGCGTGTTTTGATGGGAGCTCCTAATGTTCTGCTACTGGATGAACCAACCAATGATTTGGATATACCTACCCTTTCTGTCCTGGAAAGTTATCTCGATGAGTTCCCTGGTGCAGTGGTAGCAGTATCGCATGATCGCTATTTTCTTGACCGCTTTGCGCAAAAGATTTTTGCCTTCATGGGCGAAGGCGAAATCAGGCAGTTTATCGGTGATTACTCCTGCTATGAAGAAGCCAGACGCGAACAAGACGCAGCCGAAATAAAACCTGTCGCCAAACAGGAGGTCAGCAGGAAAGAAAACAGCTCTCCCAAGAAAATGAGCTACAAGGATAAACTGGAATATGATACTATCGAAGGAAAAATTACTGCTAAGGAAAAGGAACTACAAGTCGTAACAGATGAAATAAACAAAGCAGGCAGCGATTTTACCAAATTGCAGGAACTGACTGCGTTGCAACAGGAGCTTGAGAAAAAACTGGAAGAATTGATGGAACGGTGGGAGTATTTAACTAATCTCGCTGAAGAACTAGGTGTTGAGTAAAGGAGTAATATGATTATTTCGGAGAATACTCGGGCTAAATTACGTGATATATTGTCGGTTATGCTACCGATTTTTGTTACTCAGTTGGCCGTAATGGGTATGAGTTTTTTTGATACAGTAATGTCTGGACAGGCCGGCGCCGCGGATTTAGCAGGCGTTGCGATAGGTTCCAATATCTGGATGCCTATTTTCACTAGTTTGAATGGTATATTGATGGCTTTAATGCCTATTGTGGCACAGCATGTGGGAGCCAGCCGGCGTAAAGAGATTTCTCATGCTGTTATGCATGGTATTTATCTTGCTTTTATTATTGGAATTATAGTAATTTTTGCTGTTTGGTTTTTCATTGATGATGCCTTATTAATCATGAAACTGGAGCCAAATGTGCAGAGAATTGCCGCTGAATACTTCAAGGCATTGACTTTGGGGATCATACCGATTTTTATCTGCTCCATTTTGCGTGGGTTTGTTGATACATTAGGTTATACAGCAACAACGATGCGCATATTTTTGCTTACACTGCCTTTGAATGTTGTATTCAATTATATAATGATTTTTGGTAAATTTGGTTTTCCGCGCTTAGGCGGTGTAGGAGCAGGCTATGCAACGTCTTTGTCCTACTGGCTGGTTAGTCTTTTCTTTCTTTTTGTCATCAATAGAATTGATAAACTGCGTTCTTACAATGTTTTTTTAACTTGGCGGCAGTTTTCCGTCAAGTTAATCAAAGAGCATTTACATATTGGTATACCCATAGGTATTTCTATTTTTTTTGAGACAAGTATTTTTGGCGTTGTAGCTCTCTTTATGGCAAAATTCGGGACGATTGCCATAGCTGCACATCAGGCAGCTATTAATTTTACCAGCCTACTGTATATGCTGCCCCTGAGTTTTTCATTGGCCCTGACCATTCTTGTCGGCATCAAAGTGGGAGCTAAAAAATATGATGAAGCTGCTGCCTATGGTCGCATAGGTATTATGACTAATCTAACATTGGCGCTTTTCTTTGTTCTTTTATTGGCTTTTGGCAGGGAATATGTCGCTAAGCTTTATAGTCAGGATCAGAAAATTATTAAGTTAGCAGGAGAATTCTTGTTTTACGCGGCGTTTTTCCAGTTGCTTGATGGTACGGCGACACCGATACAGGGAATTTTGCGTGGCTATAAGGATGTTAAGGCCGCTTTTTATGCCTCTCTTTTTGCCTATTGGGGAATTTGTTTGCCTTTAGGTTATATATTGGATGTTTACTTTGGCCATGGACCTTATTCCTATTGGCAAAGCCTCATAACTGGTATCTTTTTTTCAGCGGCCTTTCTTTTGATCAGGCTGTACAGTATGCAGCGTAAATGTAGAGCTTAAACTGTTATAAAATGACAACACCCCTGATGAACGGTTAGAAAAACCTGCTCATCAGGGGTGTTTTATTGAAAATTATTTAATTGTATTGACGATTAAGGCCATGAAGACCAGGTCTTCATTACCGATGTTAGCGATGCCGTGGCCTTCCCCGTCAGCGGTAAAGGTTGTGTCATTGGCTGATACTTCAGTAATCGTACCGTTATCGTTGTATTCGCCCTTGCCGGTCAGGATAAAATAAGTTTCTGTATTGCCTTCATGTTTGTGGAACCCGATGGAACAGCCTGGTTTCAAGGTTGTCATGCTATAAAGCTTAATTTGACCATTGTATAATTCTTCGTTTAAAACGTGAGTTGCCACAACGCTGCCGTTACCGCCGAATCTGTTTTCAGTGACCATAATGTTTTTTTCTTTAAAAATTGGCATATCATCAATCCTTTCAATATATTCCTTATATTCCTTAAAAACAAGGAGTTTAGGTGTTATTTAGAAATATGCTTTTATACTATTCGTAAAGTGTTACAAAAATCCTGCAAAATTTTCGTAAAAAATCAACATTTTCCCTATTTACAAATTTAACGTACTAAAGTATAATAAGCTCAATACAAAAAGAGAGGGGTTTTTCCTGAATGAAAAAGTTTTTAGCATTGATATTAACGTTCGTAGTGGCGTCTGCTTTTGTTGCTGGCTGTGGCGGCGATAAAGCAGCAACTAAAAAAGAAGCTGGCAAGAAAATTGTCGTAGGCCTGGATGATAATTTCCCACCTATGGGCTTCAAAAATGAGAAAAATGAAATCGTCGGTTTTGATATCGACATGGCAAAAGAAGCGGCCAAAAGACTTGGTCGCCCTGTAGAATTTAAACCAATTGACTGGTCAAGTAAAGAAGCTGAACTCAAAAGCGGACGTATTGATGTAATCTGGAATGGTTTGAATATCACTGAAGAACGTAAAAAGAACATGCTCTTCAGCAACCCTTACATGGAAGCTAAACAATTGATTTTCGTACCTGCAGGTTCACCAATTAAAGGACAAGCAGATTTGGCTGGCAAAGTAATCGGTATGCAAAGTGCAAGTACTGCTGAACAGAACTTAGAGAATGATAAAGCTTTCGCAGCTACTTTGAAAGAAGTAAAAAAATATCCTGATTGTATCGCTGCTATGATGGATATGGAAGCAGGCCGCGTAGATGCTATCATTACTGATGAAATCGTTGGTCGTTACTATATGGCAAAGAAGCCAGGCAAATTTGTTGCTTTGGAAAAACCAGTAGGACCTATAGGTAACTTTGGTATCGGTTTCCGCCTGGATGACAAAGTATTGCAAGGGGATATCCAGAAAGTTTTAAATGAGATGAAAAAAGATGGTACCAGTGCTAAAATTTCTAAACAATGGTTTGGCGCAGATATAGTTAAATAAATTAGCTGATGAGGCCAATGACTTGCTATTGGCCTCATTTTTCGCATATAATATACACGTGT
>JBFWIF010000031.1:0-24037 GCA_050256135.1 Acidaminococcaceae bacterium
AAGGAACTTTCTCCTTGCGGGTTTATTTTGTGTACCAAAACTCATATTTACATTAACCCAAAATTCTTTATGATTGCAACAAGCGAATTATTATTTTTTGAATACTGAGTAGCAATCTTATTTTTTTCAACGGAGTTTCATTCATTTTCTTAAAATCAATAGCAGCAATCCAGTTTAATTCTTTGTTCGCTGCCAATTCTTTCTTACTGCCAAACGTACTTTGCAATCTTTGCCAGGATACGATATTTGCTGCATCGAAAAGAAGTACATATTTAAGAAACCATTTGATAAAGAACTGTGTCCTGGTTGAATAAACAAACCCATAATTATTAGGATCAGCTCCCTCCAACAATAAGGCAAACATTGTTCTGTAGCATTTTTCACAATGGCTGCAGTTCCTGCCACCTCGGGATTGCCAGCAAACATGTAACTCTAAAGGCAAGGCATGACTTGCTGAAAACTCATGAATATATTTAACTTTCGTCTGACGTGTAAATTCATAGTAACCGTCATGCACAACTCTGCCTGAAGCAAACCGCAGGTGGTTATCTATAATGGGATCAGAAGCACTGGCATATGTTCCTTGCGGCGTATCACTTGAATATGATGAAGCGATATAAATGATATCTATATTATTTTGGTACGCGTAGGGGAAAGCCTGCCCACAAATCGCAATACCATGTTGAAACCCTGACCAATAACCTATTTTATGTTTACTAATCTTTCTATTGAGTATTTTCTCTTTTAAACATCTTCGAAAGGAAGATGTTATAACCACATTCTCCAGAGCAAATTTTCCAGCAGTTTCTGCTGCCAGAATCTGCAGCCTTTTACTGCCTTCAATATCATATAAATCAATGTCCGCACCGATCAGCGTGATAAGGTGCGGCTTTTCTTCCAGATGCGATAACAACGTAGCATAGGAATCAACACCACCGCTAAAAAGAACAGCTCTTTGCTGTTTTGCCGCAAAAGTATTGTCAACCAGTTCTTCAACAATAATTGTTCCTTTCAGTTCTGCTTCCGGATACATTTCCTGGTAACCTTTTTTGATGTTAGCAATGCAATTATAAAAGCTGCTGTCTAATTTTTTTACTATTAGTTTGGCATCATATATCCATACCATGGGAAGAACATTGCAAATAAAAGGTATAACAGCTATGCTGTCAGGTACAGCAGCTATTTCTTTACTATATTCAAAGAATAACGGGCAAGAAATATCCAGGGCTTCTGCAATTTCGCCCTTAATTTCCCAACTAACATCAAGTCGTTTTTCTGTTTTTGCGACATCATTAATTACAATAAAATTCTCCATCACTCTGATACACTTTCCGCTGTTTCTTCAGGCTTAACTTTAGCGATTGCGTAACCAGTAAAACCAAAAATAACAGCAAAAAGCATACTCGAATAACAAAGAACTGCCCAAGGAAGATATTCCAGAGTCGGAACACCAACCGTATAAGAAAGATAGCTACCAGTAATTGACCAAGGAATAATCGGAACTACGCAAGTACCAGCATCCTCAAGAGTACGGGAAAGATTTTTAGAATGCAAATTCATTTTTGCATATAAAGGTCCAAACAATTCTCCCAACATCAGTATAGCAACATAAGTGCTCCCAGTAATGCAGCAAACAAGAACTGAAGAAACAACAGTAATAGTAATTAAGATGCCCACGGAAGAAATGCCCTGTGTCATTGTCTTCAGCAAAACTTTTAAAAAACCTGCCTTGCTATAGATGCCTGCAAAGCTAAACACACAAAAAACCAATAAAATAACATTCATCATACTCATCATGCCGCCACGATTAAATAACTTTTTCAGTAAAGCAAGATTATCGACAGGCTGCGTTATAGTTAATGCCGAAAGCTTAAAACCATTTACAAAAACATTACTAGCGGTTTGTATAGAAAAGTCCTGTACGATAATACCTAATAAAATGGCAGCAAACGTTGAAATCAGCATTACTATAATTGTTGGTTTCTTTAAACAAGCTCCTGCCACTATCATAACGGGTGGTAAAAGCAGTACCCAATTGAAATGATATAACATTTCAAGATCCTTTAGCAGACTTTCCGTTACCGACACCGGTTGACTAACCGGCAATAAAATCCCAGCAATAATATAAACAAGCAAAGAAAGTATCGTAGCTGCTCCAGTAGTATATATCATATGCTGAATATGTTCGTAAAGTTTTGTGCGTGTAGATAAAGATGCTAAGACAGTAGTATCAGAACAAGGAGATAGTTTGTCGCCGAAAATTGCGCCAGAAATAACAGCTCCTGCAGCAATCGGCAAGGAAAGGCCCTGCGCTATAGCTACCCCCATAACAGCAACGCCTACTGTTCCTGCTGATCCGAAAGATGTTCCTGTAAGGGTTGCAAACATTGCTGTTACCAGAAATCCTGTAACATATAAATACTGGGGATTTATTATTTTTATGCCATAATAAAGCAGCATCGGAATTGTACCTGAAAGCATCCATGAAGCTATAAGCGCGCCAATACAAAGTAAAATCAAAATTGCAGGAAAAGCTTGTGCAACCTTTTCAATGATACCTTCCAGCATTTCATTCCAGGATAAACCATTGCTTTTCGCCACTGCTCCTGTTATAACAGCTGAAATAATTAATAGAAAAGTTAATGGTAATTTCAGTATAAGACTGCCTAAGCTAATGAGTAAGAACATCGAAATCAAAGGCGTAACTGCCTGTCGCAGTGAAGGTTCTTTAAACATAAATTTCACCCCCTGTAGCACTTTTCAATTCAAAGATTTTTCTATAGATACTCTAGTCGCATACCTTCATTAGTATTTCATAGCCATAACCAGCAATAACCCGTTTCCAGCCGCTGAGCAATTTGTTTACTTCTTCATCGCCAGTGTCGACATAGAGCACATTACCTGCTAAACCCGACAGTTTATTTTTCGTGGCGACAACGATGATATTTTCTTTGCCGACCCTGCGTATTACTTCGGCACTGATCTGCTGGTTGCCACGGCCAAAAATATACCCCTGTCCTCCGATTACTGTTACGACTATCTTCGCTTTATCATAATGGCGCAAATGCTCCAAAATTGTTTTTTCATTACAGTCACTGGCAATAACTTGCCCATTATAGACCAAATCGACACCAAGTAAGGTTTTCGGCAGCTTCACTTCCTTCATGACAGCCGCTATGGTAGAACCCGTACCCATAATGTACAGAGTATCCTTTTCCATATTATCTGCAAGATACTCAGCAATACCTGCCATTGCTTCTGCGTCTGAAGCTTGCGCGCCGCTTTTATGGGCCTGAACCAAGGCTTTAGCATCCGGTATTTTTAGATAACCATACAGTTTTGCCTGCACAATGTCTTGCCTGAAAAGCTCCTCGTCGATATCCATTACCTCAGCTTCTTTACTGCCAGATACTCTTCCCTGTAAGACATCTGCTGCTAAAATGCCTGCGTCTCGAGGATTCAGGGCATAAACACCGGAATGGATTTTGCAGCCTGTCGGTATGCCAAGTACTAGAGCATCACCGTCAACAGCATCCAAAATATCGCGTGCCGTACCGTCACCGCCGGCAAATAATAGCAAAGCAACTCCCTGCTTTATTATTTCTTTGGCTGCGGCAGCCGTATCTTGGGAAGTCGTCTCCGCTTTGCCTATTGTCCCAAGAATTACTGTTTTCAGTCCCGCTTTGGCAGCAATTGCTGCGCCCATCTCTCCTTGATATGTATAAACCTCAACATCAGGCACTCTTTTGCCCAGTTCCTTAAGAGCCGGTAATGTTTTCGCTCCACTTTCAGGAATTGCACCCAAAGCTTTAGCCTTTTTGATGATTTCTGCTCCATCGGAACCTTTCAGGCCTACTTTCCCGCCCATACCGGCAATCGGATTAATAATCAAGCCGATTTTCTTCATTTGTGTTTCTCCTTTAGCCATTTGCAAGAATAAATCTGGCTTCCTTGCAATCATAACTGAATATCTCACCGGTCTCAATGATATAGTGCCAGCCGTCCAAAGTCAGCTTTTTCGCTTTGACTTTCTCTCTTATGTACGGGTAAGTCAGAAGATGCTTCAACTGCTCGACAACATTCTCCTGTTCCATCATCCACTCTCTGGCAGCAGGTTCATTCTCGTCCAAAGTCTGCACTACGCGATCTCTGACAGGCTTGGCAAGTTCCAGCCATTTTCTGGTATGAGGTATTGATTTCAGATATTCCGCTGGTTGCAGGCAGGCATTACAGCCGCCGCAATTAGAATGACCGCAGACAATAATATGTTCTACTTCCAGAAAAACTACAGCATATTCAATGGCAGCTGTTGTAGCTACAAATTCTGCCGTTTCTCTATAGGGTGGCACAAGATTTGCGATATTGCGAATAATGAAAAGTTCTCCCGGCAAAGTTTTGGTAATCAGATTAGGATCAACACGCGAATCAGAGCAGGCAATAAAAAGGGTATGCGGTTTTTGCGCTGAACCCAAATTTTGAAAAAGCTCACGATGCTCCTCGAAATCTTCACGTTTAAATTGAACAATGCCCTCCAAAAGCTTTCGCAGACCTTCCATCTTTCTACACCCCTCAAAAATCAATCTCTTTCTAAAAATATTTCGATTAGCCATTTTTATTATGACACATTCAACAAAAATATGCCAAATTAACACTTGCAAATAAAAACAGAGAAAACAGCAGCACATGATGACACATAATTAATTATGGCATTTAGCGCTACTGCTTTCGGCTATTTATAATTTTAAAATAAATTTCACATTAATTATTCAAATTAAGCAAAGAATCTCATGATAAGCATTGCTGCGCAAGCATTAAGGATACTTGTCAGCATCAGAAGAGGATAATATTTCTTTGGAACATCGGCAACACCAAGCAAGCGGCCCATGTATTGAAGCTGAGCACCAACGAGGAAAATTGCCGGGAGCAGAATGGTTGCATGCGTAGCACTGATTGTTCCGTTACTGAAAAGGCTCATCGCTATACCAGTACCGGCTGAAGAAGAAAGCCATGCGGTCAGCAAAACAGTGATTGTTTCACCCGGCAAACCGAATACTGCCATAACTGGGCCAAATATACCGCCGATTATTTTCATGACGCCTAAAATACTGAGTACGTGGGCAATAGTATAAGCCATCAAAACGTTTGGCAGAAGATTCTGCGTACCCATAGCAAACCCTTTGCGTGCGCCAATAACGAATATATCAAACGGGTTCTTGTTAGTTACGTTATCTGTTTTATTGCTCATCTTGGAAATCCCCCTTATACACAGTACTCAATACACATCTTACAAATACACCGCCGACAAATTTCATGACAAACATTAAAAGAAACGGCACAATTACCGGCGTTGTCATTATCGCGAACATTGCGGAGCCTATAGAGAAATAGTTGGTAATCAGACCAGCACCGGAATATTGCCAAGCACTCATGATAGTAACTTCTTTTTTGGTAATTTCACCTTCAGCATATAAATCCTTGGTCAAAGCAGCGCCTGCATCAGTACTCTGCAAGTCCGTAATCAGTGCAAGTCCTGTTTTACCTGGCAGGTCAAGCAAAGGGCGCAATAACGGTGTAAATAGCTTATGTGCAGCACGTATAGCTCCATAATGAGTAAGAATTTCCAGACAGCCTAGCGCCAACATAACTACAGGAATAAGTGATAAAGAAAAGATGAAACCTTGTCTTGCTCCCACGCCGCCAGCACCCATGAAAGTATTTTTAATAGGATCCTTCATTGTGCCAAATTTACCCGTCAAAGAAGTAAAATCAAATGCGCTTAACCATTTCATGCCATCAACTTTCATTAAAAGGCCTGAGAAAAATAATATTGCTACAGCCAAAGCAATGTAAGCACCTATGCCTACCTTGCTTTCTTTTTTTTCCTGTTCCATAAAATATCCTCCTTGACTTTTTTATTTTTTATTTAATGATTGTTCAAATCTATCCATGTTGAAAACGGCTAAAGTTAAAAGCTTAGCTCTTTCTGTTAAGCTGTCAACCAACGCAAATTCATCTTTGCTGTGGTTGCGTCCGCCCTTGACGCCCATACCGCAAAGGGTAGGTATACCAGCTTTGACAATGTGGGCTGAATCGGCTCCTCCTCCGCAAAATTTCGGGTAAGGCTCAGAAAAACCGTTTTCCTTGGATAAATCTTTCACATAATCAAATAAAGCAGCCACACCATCTGTTGTTTGCATCGCCGGGAAACGAATTTCTCCCGAAACAATTGTCTTTGTTCCCGGAATATATTGTTTATCGGCAATTTTACGCAAAGCGTCTGCCATCGCATACAAATCATTTTCATCCGTGCAGCGCATATCAATTTCCGCCCTGGCATATGCCGGTGCCGCATTGGAAACTGTGCCGCCGGATATAAGTCCTACACCTAAAGCAATACCTTTTTCCAAATCAGTAAGATTTTCAATATCAATCACCTTGTGTGACAATTCACGCACAGCACTGCGTCCGTTTTCAGGATCATTTCCAAAGTGGCAGGCAACACCATGGACCTCCATAGTATAATAACCAACACCTTTTCTTCCTACGACAATGCCATTATCGGCAAAACCTGTTTCACAATTAAAAGCTGCGACACAGCCAGCCGACTCTCTTGTAAAAAGTTCAACAGCATTAGACTTAGGATGTCCTGGCTCTTCATCACCTGCTAAAAGAATTTTTATCGGCCTGTCGTTAAATCCTATTTCTTTCAAGGCCTTAATAGCATAAATAAATGCTACAATTCCTCCCTTCATATCAAGTGCACCCGGGCCATAGGCTTTACCATCTTCAATTTTGAAAGGACGTCTTGTTGTTTCGCCCAAAGGGAAAACAGTATCTACATGGCCGGAAAATATGACAGGAGCTTTTGCTCCGCCAGCCATTTCGCCGATTAATGTCGCTCCGGCTTGTGGAAATTCATGCAGTTTAACGGTTACGCCCAAGGATTTCAATTCTTTTGCGACTTCCTGCTGGATTTTGTCTACCCCGTCTTTATTGGCAGAACCGCTTTCCATATTCACCAAACGCTGCCATAAAGAGATCATCTCCTCCTGACAATCATCAATGAACTCTAAACCTTTCTTCACATTGCACATATATCAGATCACCTCTCTTTAAATAACTTCCTTATAATCTCTAACCAACTCAGTATTAACAAACATGTATACCTGACATGGTCTGCACTTTTATGTTTGCTTTTTTCCGTTAATTACAGAAGATATCTGCTAAAAAAAACAGCAAAGAAACTTTATGAAAAAGCTTCTTTGCTATCATTATTTCTCGCAGAATATTTAATTATTATTTCAAGCTGATTTATTGTCTTAATCATGCAGGATGTCATCTGTTATCATATCTGAAATTTTTGGTTAATAGTTGATTCTCCCTAATTCTTTGATTAGTTTTTTGACATCTTGAAAATTACTCTCAAAACAGAAAAACGCCATAGTATCTCTACTGATGGCGTCATTACCATTAAAATTTTAAATTTTTTTACACTCTCATTATAGCTTTTATTTTACAACCTCTTCAAGGTGTTGGAGCATAACATTTTTTGTGCTTTAGCACATTTTTTCTTAATTGATCATTTTAACATTTACATATGAGTTTTTTCACCATCAGAGTTAAAAAAAACAGGTGCTGTATTTTACTTGCCAATCATGAATATATACTCCAAAACATATAGATACCGGTATATAACATGATGCCGTTTACTAAAATACTGAAATATCTTTGATTTACCCTACAGAATAATCTATAACCACATAAAGTGCCGACAACTGCGACCGGCAGTAAATAAAAAAACGCTACCACCGAATGACTCGCTATCTGACCAGCAAATCCCTGCATGATGATGCTGACAATATAAATGCCCACATAAAAAACTAAAGCTGTACTGCGGACTTGCTCTTTCGGCGCATTGGTCTTGGAGAAATACATGGCGAGCGGTGCCCCCGGCATGCCGAGACTTGCGGTTAAAATTCCTGAAATTAAACCTGTTGCCATTTCACAAATATATTTTAACCGCCCTGCCAGTACTACCGCTTTTTTAGTTATCAAAACATTAATAACAAAGAACACGAGTAAGGCAGCCACAAAAAACTTGATTGTTACTATCGGCAACGCCATCAGCAACCAAAGGCCAAACGGCGCACCCAATATACTGCCAATTATCAGACGTTTGAACAACTGCCAGTTGATGGTATGCCAAAGAGGCGGAACCATAATGGCTGACATAAATAGCGAAAGAAAAATACTGATAGAAATTGCTTCGGTCGAATTCATTATCAAGAGCATAAGAGGAGTAGCAATAACCGCAAAACCAAAGCCGGTAATAGCCTGTAAAATCGCCGCAAAAAAAACAATTAAATTTAAAATAAACAGTTCATGCATAAAAAACTCACCATCTTCATTTCTCATTTTCTTCAGATCATGGCCTAAAAAAAGCAAAGAGAGCTTAATCTTTACGAAAAAACTCCTTTGCTATCTCTTATAAGTCATGCATAATTTTATCAGTTAATATCATTGTTTTGCTGTTGTGACACTTTTTTAAATAAATTCCCTGTCAACCACATCCAGCACTTCATCAACAATGGTCATTGCTTCTGTCAGCTGCTGCTCTGTAATAATAAGCGGCGGTGCTACGATAATAATATTTTCATGTGAATAAGTTGCAAAACCCTTTTCTAAGAGCATTTTAACAATACGCCCCATAACTCCGTTCGGATCAACGCCATATTTTACTAATGGCTCCTTGCTCTCTTTATCTTTAACCAGCTCAATAGCCGAGAACAAACCTATATATCGGACATCGCCAACACTTGCATGTTTGGCTTTCAACACCTCCAGAATATCTCCCAAAATTTTGCCAGTTTTTTGTACATTGCCGAGGATGTCTGCTTTTTGGTAATAATCCAGAGTCGCTACCCCTGCGGCACAAGCAAGAGGATGGCCACTGTAAGTAAGACCGCACATCAATGTATGATTATCGAAATAAGCTGCAATTTTCTTACTGACCGCCACGCCGCCAAGCGGTACATAGCCACAGGTAACGCCTTTGGCGAAGGATACGAGATCCGGTTTTACATCCCAGTGCTCAAATGCAAACATTTTACCCGTCCGGCAAAAACCAGCCATGACTTCATCGCATATCATCATGATGCCGTAGTCATCGCATATTTGGCGTACGCCTTGCAAATAACCTTCCGGCGGGATAATAATTCCGTTTGAACCGGTTACTGTTTCCATAACAATGGCAGCCACATTGTCAGCACCCTCATAAATTACTTGTTCACGGAGTTTTGTTATATAATATTCCGTTGCTTTCGCTTCACTTGCAAATTCGATGATTTCCCTATAGATATAAGGATCAAAGAATTTGACAAAGCCAGGTATACCCGGTTCCAAAGGATAACGTCTCGGTTCCCCCGTCAGGTTCCCTGCGCCGAAAGTCGAACCATGGTAGCTGCGGTAACGGCTGAATACTTTATTGCGGCCAGTGAACATTCTCGCCATTTTGATTGCATTTTCATTAGCATCAGCACCGCCGTTAGTAAAAAACACCTTGCCGATATTATCAGGCATCAATGAAATGAGTTTTTCAGCCAGGATAGCGCGTGATTCCACAGCATAACTCGGTGCAATGAAGCAAAGTTTTTCTGCCTGTTCCTTAATAGCTTCAATAATGTCCTTGTTGCCATGTCCCAGGTTCATGTTAACTAATTGCGAAGACATATCCATATAACGCTTGCCATCATAATCCCAAAAATAAATTCCCTCACTTTTGGCGACCGGCATCGGATTAAGGTTTCCCTGCTTAGACCATGAGTGAAGATTATAACGCAAATCTTTTTCCTTAAGTGCTTCCCCTGTCATCATTAATACCACTCCTCTTTGCTATTGATAATTTCACATCAATTGATAATTTCTGCTAGTTTGTTATACATGTCATACAAAATATCATCTGTTATTGTCACCGGGTTATTTAACATATTCGGATGATGGCTCGTTTGTACCAATTCATCGATTTTTTCTTTTGATAATTTGAAATCTTTCATGTCGCAGCGAAGCTGCAGTTTCTGTTTCAATCCAGAGATCGTATCAGCCAACCCAAACATATCGTCATAACCAAGTGCTTGTGCCAGTTCTCTCATTCTTCCGTCATCGTTTTCAGCATTGACCCTCATAAAATAATCAAGTGTCAAAGCACAGGCCTCGCCATGAGCAATACCATATATGTTCGTAAGCGGGTAACTGCAGGCATGCGCTGATGTCGTTTTCGGCAAAGTAAAGGCAAGTCCGGCAATTAAAGATGCTTCACACATTTTTTCCCTGGCTTCGGCATCATTAGGATTCGTAAACGCACGATACAAATACTTTAATGCTAATCTGATGGCCTGGATAGCGCACGCATCGCAAATTGGCTGATGTGCCTTACTCCAATATCCTTCTATAGCATGCGCCAAAACATCCATGCCGCTGCAAGCCGTTACATACGAAGGCATAGAGTATGTTAGTTCAGGGTCAATTACTGCGTAATCTGGATAAAAGTTTTCTGACACTATTGGAACCTTCTTACCAAGTTCATGGTCAGTCAGAACAGAAACACAAGTTACTTCGCTGCCAGTCCCTGCTGTAGTCGGCAGAGCAATCAAAGGCAGGTGTTCAGGCGGAAGCGCTTTGCCTGTGCCATGGTAGTCTCTTATAGAATCACCAGCCAAAGCTGAGGACGCGGCTGCTTTGGCCAAATCCATGGCACTGCCGCCACCTAAAGCTACTACGCAGCCATGGCCATTCTTTCTGATCAAAGCAGCGCAGGCATCGACTTCTACTACATCCGGATTCGGCGAGAAATCAGCGAAAACCGCTGTAAGTCTCCCTTTACTTTCTTCCATAAGCTTCGTCGTCAAACCACTGCTGATGAAGTTGGGAGCCGCTACTATTAAACCATTCTCCCACCCTTCAATATTCATTAGGTTTTTTATTTCTTCAACTTGCCCATTGCCAAAAATAATTTTGACCGGCTGGCTATAATTCCACATTTAAACCACACGCTCCTTATTTTAAATATGTTTCATCTACCCAGGTAAGCACTTCGTCCAGGATAGGCAGATATTCAGCTAGTTCTTCGGCTGTAATAACTAGCGGCGGACAAACATTAATATTGTTCTCGCGGCCAAAAGTAGAAAAACCTCTTTTCTTCAGTTCGCCCATAATGGTTGACATTACTGGCTCGGAAGAATGATATTCTGCCATTGGAGTTCTCTTTTCTTTATCTTTCACAATCTCGAGTGCCGAAAAGAGGCCAATACATCTTGCTTCACCTACGCAAGCATGTTTTTCCACCATCTTATTCAAAAAGTCACTCAATACCTTTTCCATCTCTTTAACATGTCCGCAAATATTGTGGTCAGCATAATAGTTAAGAGCTGCCACGCCTGCCGCACAGGCTAAGGTATGACCACTGTAGGTAAGGCCGCACTGCAAAACATTTTCCTTGAAATATTCGTCTATTTTCTCATTGACAATAACGCCGCCCAGAGGAACATAACCGCAATTGATACCTTTAGCCATCGTAATCATATCCGGCTTGATGTCATAATTCTGCCAAGCAAACATCTTACCTGTACGGGCAAAACCAGCCATAACTTCATCACAAATCATCATAATACCGTACTTGTCACATAAAGCCCTTACGCCTTCCATATAACCATCTGGCGGTAAAATCACGCCATTGGCGCCAACAATGCTTTCCATCAGGACTGCCGCAATATTGTCGGTACCTTCATAACGCATCTGCTCTTCCAAACGTTTCAAAGCGTCCTGCCTACAAGCAGCATCATCTAAGCCGCGTGTATAACCATCCTGATACATATGCGGATTCATGAACTTCACAAATCCGTTAGCGCCGCCAATTTCAGCGGCAAAACGGCGCCAGTCACCTGATGCATTGGAAGCACCTAAAGTAGCTCCGTGATAGCTGCGGTAACAACTGAATATTTTCAATCTGCCAGTGACCATTCTGGCCATCTTAATGGCATTTTCATTAGCATCTGCGCCGCCATTAGTGAAAAACACTCGTCTGTAAGTATCGCTGCCGGCAACATCAACCAACATTTTAGCAAGTTTTGATTTTGCTTCTGTCGCGTAACCAGGGGCCATGAAGCAAAATTTGTCTGCCTGTTCTTTGATCGCTTCGACTATTTCTTTATTGCTGTGGCCAAGATTGCTGCAAACAAGCAACGATGACATATCCGCATATTTTTTACCTTCATAGTCCCAGAAATAAATTCCTTCTGCTTTTTCAATAGGTAATGCCGGGTTACCCTGTTTAGACCAAGATTGCATAACATATTGCTGCTGCATAGCAGCTACTTCTTTTCCTGTCAGGTTTTCCATGTCAAATTCCTCCTCAAAATAAAAAAACGCCACAGTATTGTAACTTGTGGCGTCGTTGCCATTAAAAAATATAATCTTTTACGAAATCATTATATATTTTAATTTGCAACATATTCAAGGTGTTAAAATCCAATGTTTTTTATGCTCTAGCACAATTTTCTTCTATCTTTTCAATAACCGGTAAACCATTAGCGCTAGCTGTAATTTCACCCGCTGGTAAAACTCCGACAAATCGCACGACAGCAGTTCTTCAATTTTGCCAAGTTTATAATTGACAGTATTGCGATGCACAAAAAGCTGTGACGCAGTCTGGTTTACGCTGCCATTAGTCTCGAGATATATCTGCAGGACTTCAACATAATTAGTTCCTTTCAAATCATCTGATTTAATTAGTGGCCCCAGCTGCTTGTCAAGGTAATCAGCCATTACTTCATCATCTTCGACCGCAAACAAAAGGCTGTAGACATCCTGCTCATCATATACGCAAAGTTCATTACTGTTTTTTTGTGCTTGAAGCCTTAAAATCTTTTTTACCTGTTCATAACTCTTTACAAGCTTTTTAGGCGACAAGACTTCACCGCCGATACCCATTCTAAAACTATACTTGGCCGGCAATTTCAGAAGACTTTGTGCTCTTACTGTAAGCATTGTCTTTTTGATAACCTCCGTTCTGCAGTCGGCAAAGACACAAACAATACGATCTTGAAAAACCAAAGCAAAACCAGAACAATTCAAGTTAACAAACATATTATCAAGTGCTATTTTTACCTGATCCATGACCGGAGTGTCGTTTTTCATCAGAGATTTGTTTTCATCCAAAATTTCAATCATGCCCACGCAATATTTCATGGTTTCCAAAAAACCTTTTCTTTTAAACGTTGGCAAATACAAATCTTCCTGCCGTGGATCAGCAATCGCATGCTGCATCGCACTGACTAATTCAACTTCATTTATTTCAGACTCTGCAATTTTTGACCCAAACAAATGCATTATTTCAGCTAAATGAATTCGCCACGGCACTTCGAAAAGCGGTAAATTATGTTCATCACAAAAGGTAATTACTTCCTGGGGAATGTATGCTATATAGGGACCAACATTAATAACAACAGCGCTCGGATTATTTTCATAAATTCCGCGCACAAGTTCCAGCAAAGAATTCGCTCCTGGCTGTGAAAGTCCTATACCTGTAATAAAAGCAAGCTCCTGTCCGCTGAGAAAGCTCGATATCTCAAGGCTTTCAACCATATGCATCCAACGCACGCTATTATTTATACCTTCATGGCCTGCTATAAGCCGCATATCATCAGGAGGTACACATTCGTATAATTTTCTAAGCTGCATCGTCATATAGTTTCACCTCATTTTTCAATCTTTTGTTTATATCATGAATACCTATTGCAAAATCTCTATATCCACAAGTATATAACATAATATCGTTCACTAAAATACCGAATATTAATATAATATTATTGACAATACAAACACCTCTCTGAGTAACAAAACTTTTATCTAACTTAAGAGTAAAAAAGATATAAAAAATAAAGGCGGTCAAAGGAGAGTGCCCCCTTTGGCCGCTTCACAATGAGATCATGCTCATTTAAAACTAACTATTTCTATGCCTTGTTCTTGCAAAACCCGCTTCAATTCTTCCATTTTGGCCTCAGTCGGCGTCTCGAATACTACTGCCGGCAGTCCCAGTGCCGTCATTTTTTCCAGGCCAAGTTCATGATAAGGGAGAAGTTCCACCCTTTTGATCGTTGTTTTTTCCAGCAGAAACTTACTGAGCGCCAGCATATTTTCCGCACTGTCGTTAACACCCGTAATAACCGGTACCCTAACAATGATATTGTTATTGATTTTAGAAGCCGCCTCTATGTTCGCCAAAATACGGGCATTGTCTACACCAGTATATTTTTTGTGCCTGGCGCTGTCCATGATTTTAATATCAAAGAAAATATGGTCTATGCTTTCAACAATGTCGCTGCAAGCTTCAAAATCAAAATAGGCGCAGCTTTCTACAGCAGTATTAATCCCGATTCTGTGGCAGGCGTCATTAAGCTGCCTGAAATATTCCGGATGCAGGAACGGCTCACCACCGGAAAAAGTAACACCGCCGCCGGATTCCTGATAAAAGATATAATCCTTCTTCAACTGCGCAATTACCTCGGTGATAGTCATTGCCTCGCCCATTTCCTGTCTGGCATCAGCCGGGCAGACATCAAGGCAGGCACCGCAGTCAACACAATTGGCAGAAACAAAATTTATTTCACCATTGCTGTTTCTGACATTGGCATTATGCGGGCAGACTGTAAGGCAATTGCCGCAGCCGGTGCATTTATGCGGAAAAAACATCACTTGGGAGTCGAATGACCAGGACTCCGGATTGGCACACCACTGGCAGCGCAGAGCGCAACCCTTGAAAAAGACTGTCGTCCTGATACCTTCACCGTCATTAACGGATAGGCGCTGCAATTGGAAAATATTACATGGTTTCATAAGTCGTTCTTTCTATAATAGCATCCTGAGCGTTTTTGGACAGGTTGACGAACTGCGTGCTGTAGCCGGCTACACGTACCAAAAGGTCACGGTATTCTTCCGGCTTTTCCTGTGCTTTGTAGAGAACTTCCGGTGAAATAACATTGAACTGCACATGGAAAGCACCGAGAGCAAAATAGCCGCGGATGAGAGAAGCCAGATTAGCCAGGCCGCGTTCAGTTTTCAAAAGTTCCGGTGATAACTTGATATTGACCAAGGTACCGCCGCTATGAATTTCCTGATTGATTTTGCCGGCGCTTTTCAAAGCTGCCGTCGGGCTGGAAACATCAGTACCCGCATGAGGGGAAACGCCCTCTGTCAGCGGAGAGCCAGCTTTGCGGCCTTCCGGCGTCGCACCAACGACGCTGCCAGCCGGGATATAGTTGGAAATACCCATGAAAGCTGAATTAAACGGAGCTCCAAATAAATCTTTGTATTGTTGAATTTCATGGTTATAAAAATCAGAGAGTTCTGACGTAATGGTGTCAACATAGTCATCGTCATTGCCATATTTAGGACAAGCAAGAACATCCTTAAGCATCTTTTCATAGCCAACCCAATCGGCAGCAAGCGCTTTGGTGAAATCGCTGATAGTATATTTACCTTGTTCATAAACCAAGCTCTTAATAGCAGCCAACGCATTAGCTGCGTCAGCCAGACCAATGCCGGTCAAAACAGGAGCAAGGCAGTACTTAGCGCCGCCCCTGCTCAGATCCTTGCCCTTTTCCATGCAGCCGTCAACCAACATCGAAAGATAAGGTCTTGGCACTATCTCCGCATGCACACGTTGGCAGACGATGCTGCCGGTAACAGCAACCCTGATCAGATGGGCAACCTGTTTTAAGAAGAGCTTTTTAAAGCTTTCATAGGAATCAGCATCTTCCAGATTGGTATCCGCACCAAGTTTTTCGCCGCTCATCCTGTGAATGCCGTTACACATCGTAAATTCCATAGCAGCAGCAAGATTGATATTGGCAGCGGAAGTCCACTCGCCGATTTTACGAAAATGCGGCACTACACAGCCGCAGTTGCTCCAGTCGCGGGCATCCTCAGGTTCGAGGCCTGCTGCTAACAGCATTTCATAGCCGGCACGATCATTGTGAACTGCCGGGAAACCGGTTCCACAACTGATCAGTTTGCATACCGCCATCATGAATTCAGGCGGGCAGTTTGGATGGATACGCACGCTGAGACCAGGCTGATGGGTCTGAACCTTTTCTGTTGCTTCCAGGCACAGATACGATACTTCATTGGTTGCATCGCTGCCATCTCTTTTGCGGCCGCCGATAGTAAGGTTTTGGAAAGAATTATAACCAGCAAAAAATTGCGCGGTATTGCTGGAAATCGCCCACACCCATTCGGACAATTTGACCCACAAAGCTTCAATCAGTTCGAGGGCACGCTCACGTGACAGAATGCCTGCTTCTACATCTTTCGCGTAATAAGGATACATATATTGGTCAAAACGACCTAAATTGAGCGCCAATGAATTCTCGGAAAGGATAGAACCAAGTTGCGTAAACCAGACACATTGAACTGCTTCCCTGAAAGTCGTCGGGGGATTTTCCGGTACCTTACGGCAGACAGCTGCAATTTCTTCGAGCTCTGCCTTGCGTTTTTCATCACTGCAGGTTGCAGCCATTTCCGCTGCCTTTTCGCCATAACGGTTAGCGAGCGTAACAATGCCTTCAGAAACAATCGCTGCAGCGGTATAGAATTCTATTTTTTCGATGTTTTCCGGTGTCACAGGTGCGAGTTCAGCTAATTTTGCTTCCGCTTCTTTCCTGAAACCGCCAAAACCTTTTTTGAACACCAAATCAGTATAGTCGGCAGTAACTTCGCCTACGGCACTGCGCCATTTGGAATCGTTGTCAACAATTCCTGTATCGACCAAAACTTTCGCGGTATCTTTGTCTAGTCTCGCTAGAAAAGTTTCTTCCAACGATTTTCCTTTCCAATACGGGAAAATCTCTTCACGCAGGACCTTTTTGTCATTCTCGCTAATGTTGTACTGATCCTGTGTCCTGTCCGCAAAATTGTCCATCTCATCGTCGACCCACTGCCAGGAATATTCTGGGCAAATGATCCCGCTGCGTCTGAATTCACCGATGCTGCCAACTATCAGTTCATCCTGAAAAATAGAGATATTTATCTGGCGGCATACGTCGCGAAAAGCTTTCGCCCTCCTGATAATTACAGCCTCGCCCTCAGTTGCCTTATGCGATTCAGTAAAAATCTTCGCTCTTTGGCTGCTGATAGAAGGCCGCGTTTCGATGTACTCCTTCTTGAAATCCAATATACGTTGTGTTGTCATTTTAATCCCCCATTTTTGCCTTCTTCAGCTTATATTTTATTTTTGCAAAAAAGCAGCAAGTTGTTTGCCAGCCTTTTGTATATGCTGCTTCAATACTCTTTTAGCTTTAGCGATATCTTTTGCTTTGCAGGCCTCGAGAAGCTGCAAATGTTCTTTGTGCGACTGCTCTTTGAACTCCATTTTATCCAGATAAAAGACCAGATACCTGCCCACGTTGTTGTGATGTAGCCTGATTAAATCGTTCAATCGCTTATTGGTACAATACTTATAAAGAGATTCATGGAACAAAGAGTTTAATTCGTTATAGCGCTGTGGCTCTGTGCATAGCTCTTCTTCTCCAAGTATTATATCCAGTTTTTGGTAATCCTCAGCTTGCAGCGAAGGAATAGAGAGTGCCAATGCCTCTGTTTCGAGCAAAACACGAATGGAAAAAATATCCATGGCCTCCTGAGAAGAAAGTTTTGCGACAGCAGCTCCATGATTCGGCAGGAATTCTACTAAGCCCTCTCCTTCCAAAATTTTCAGGGCTTCTCTGACGACGCTGATGCTCACATTGAATTGCTGAGCCATGTGATCTTGCTTGATCTGAGTTCCTTCAGTCAAGCCACCTGTCATAATCTTTTCCCGCAATGAGTCCCCGATACTTTGTGATAAACTTTTTTTAGTGCATTCGTCAAGACGCATTTTCGTTTTCATAGCATAAATATAACACCCGATTTTTAAAAAAGAAACATTATTATCGAAAGTATACAATATACAATCGTAAAAATTCTTGACTATCTATTGACACAATTTCGAATATGCTTTACGATAAAGCCAGCAAAATATTGTTCCAATAAGCGATTGAGCGCTTGTATTTCCGGAACTCTTGTACGTTTTATAAGCAACGCTGCTTGTTGACAAAGTCAATCAGGCAGCGTTTTATTTTTTAAGGGGTGATGAGCAGTGGATATGAAACAAAAAGCATATCATGTCATTGATGAAAATAAGGACAATATGCTGCAGCTTTGGCAAACCATGGTTAATATTGAATGTGGACCCGGCTGTAAAGAAGGTGTCGATGAAATCGGCAGCATATTAGCAGACTTTTTTAACAAAATAGGCGGCAAGAGTAGATTTCATAAATTTAACGATGCCGGCAACATGTTAATCAGTGAATTCGGTGACTGCAGTAAACCTTTCATTATACTAACCGGCCATATGGATACTGTTTTCAGAAACGGTACGGCTGCTGAAAGGCCCTTCAAGATTGAAGACGGCAAAGCCTACGGACCTGGCGTTCTTGACATGAAAGGCGGCATTGTTATTCTCTCCTTTGCCTTGAAAGCCCTTAAAGACGCTGGTTGGGAGAATTATCCTGTCAAAGTAATTCTTTTGGGCGATGAGGAAGTTGGTCATGCACACAGTGATGCTCCGGCCAAAATTATGGAAGAAGCCAAAGGTGCCTTTGCTGCTTTTAATTTCGAAACAGGTTTCATAGATAACGGCATCGTAGTTGAACGCAAAGGCATGTACCAATTCGAGCTAGAAGTTTTCGGCAGAGGTGCCCACGTTGGCAACGATCCGGAAAACGGCCGCAGTGCTATCAAAGAAATGGCACATAAAATATTAGACATTGAAAATCTGACCGACTGGGAAAAAGGCAACACCTTCAATGTCGGTGTCATCACAGGTGGTACTGTTTGCAATGCTACTCCAGCCTACTGCAAAATCATCTGCGATATGCGCTTCAAAAACGCTTCCTATTTACCGGCAGTCAAAAAGCAATTGCAAGAGATTGTTGACAAGGTTTATGTAAAAGATACAACTACCAAGCTGACGGAAATACTGGAATTTAATCCGATGCTGCGTCTTGACGGTTCTATGAAGTTATTTGACTTCATTCGCGACGTCGCCTCTACCGAAGGTTTTGGCGAACTTACTCCCAAAGCTGTCGGCGGTGCTTCGGATTGCGGCTATACGACAGCAGCCGGTGTGCCATCATGCTGCGCCATGGGTGTGCAGGGCGGACGCAATCACACAGTGGAAGAATTTGCCGTAGTTGACTCGTTATTCAAAAGAGCAAAATTGCTTATAGCAATTCTCTTAAAAATAAGCAATCAATAATTAGAAAAACTCGGGAGGAATGGAAATGGAATTCAAACAGCAAACTGACTATGAGCACAAGTTAACCTGGCGCGGGTGGTTGTCCTTTATTTTTATCGCGCTTTCTTTCTCCGGAGTTTTGGCACATGCCGGTGCCTTTAGTGCCATTGACTTTCAAGTACTGATTGGCAAATTTGGTAAAGTTGGTGCTGCAACCTTCATAGGCAAAGGCGGTGAAGGTGCCAGACAAGGATTTATGTTTGGTTTGACCCTTCTACCTACTGTAATGTTCGCCTTAGGATTAATTCGTGTCGTTGAATCACTCGGTGCTTTGCTAGCCGCCGAACGCCTCGTAAGGCCAATCCTACGTCCATTGATGGGACTGCCTGGTGTCTGCGGGCTTCCTCTTGTCAGCTCCATGACCAGCACTGACGTTGGTGCCGCACTGACCAGACAAATGTATGACCATGGCCAGATCACAGATAAAGAACGCAGCATCTTCGTAGCTTACCAATATGCTGCTTCCGGCGTTGTAACGAACACTTTCGACTGCGGTGCTCCGCTTCTTGCTATCTCTGTCCTGCCTGTAGGTATCATTTTGGCAGTAGAAATTGTCGTTAAGATTATCGGCGCCAATATCGTCAGATTTTACCTTGCACGTCAGGAAAAAACAGTTTCAGAAGTATCCATTGAAGGAGGGAAGGCTTAATGAGCACTCAAAATACTGAAGCAATACAACCAAAGCGTTCCCTTTTAGAAGAATTTATGTTCGGAGCCAAAAACGGTTTTTATTTAGGCGTTGAAAAAATTATTCCAGCGATGATTATCGCCTACGTATTGATAACGTTCTTAAAGATTACTGGTTTGATGGCAGTCATCGGTAACGTAATCTCACCTGTAATGGCTATTTTCGGCTTGCCTGGCGAAGCAATTGTAGCACTCATCTCAGCCTTCTTTGCCAAAGCCGCCGGTGCTGCTACTGCTGCAACCCTTTACGCTGACGGCACAATCACTGCAATTCAGGCTACTATCCTCTTCCCTGCAACAATCACCATGGGGACGCTTATTCCGCATTTCGTACGTTGCGTTATTTCCTCAGGAGCTAACCCAAAACATCATAAAATGATAATTGCTATTCCCATCATTGACGCTGTACTTTCAATGTTCATAATTCGTATTATTCTTAGTTTCATGGGTATCAGCTGATTACAAAAACAACGAAAGAGCATTATCACCATAAACGGTGATAATGCTCTTTTTTTATTCATATATCGATCACTCTTGCTTTTTCAATGCTTTATCGAGCAAAATACCGCTGTACATCAGCGGATCACGCGCAGTGGAAAAAGGCGGTGCATAAGCAAGATCGATATGCATTAAGTCTTCAGCCTTAGCACCAAAGGTAATAGCTGTAGCCACAACATCAATTCTCTTGTCGACACCTTCTTTGCCGATGATCTGTGCCCCCAAAAGCCGCCCTGTTTTTTTATCGGCTATGGTCTTAATAATCATTTTTTCCCCTTCACAATAACCGGGTTTATCCATGCGGACATCCTTGACAGCGACGACTTCCAAACCTTCTTTCAAAGCCTCCTTCTCCGTAAGGCCGGTCTGTGCCACAGCCAATTCGAAAACCCGGAATATCCCCGTCCCCAATCCACCATGGAACTTCAAAGAGCCGCCGGCTGCCTGTTCGCCGACAACCCTTCCCATCTTATTGGCTGTTGAGCCCAAAGGTCTATAGAAGGATTTTCCTGTAATGATTGAATAACTTTCCGCACAATCACCGCAGGCATAAATATCTTTCACACTTGTTTCCAAAGACTTATTGACCGCAATTGCGCCCGTAACACCAAGCTCGATGCCAGCCTCCTTTGCCAGCGCCACATTAGGCTTAATGCCAACGGCCATAATCACCATGTCCGCAAGGAGTTCCCTGCCACTTTTCAAAATAGCTTTTTGGACAAGATTTTTGCCTTCTAAACTTACAACGGAATCACCCGTGATCACTTTTACTTTTTGCTGACGCAAATGTTCTTCTATATAGGAAGCCATGTCGCTGTCCAGAGCCGTCATGACCTGCGGTGCCAGCTCAACCAACGTTATGTTAATACCTCTCGCTGCCAGATTTTCCGCCATTTCCAGACCGATAAACCCAGTACCTACGATAACCGCTGTTTTCGGTCTCTCATCCTGAATGAATTCGCGAATTTCATCGGCGTCGCCGGCAGTACGCAGAGGGAATACATTATCTTTGTCGCTGCCTGCAAGCGGCGGCACAAAAGGAATAGCGCCGGTCGCAATAACCAGTTTATCGTAAGACTCGCTGAAAGTTTCTGAAGCCGCCATATTTAATACGTCAATAATCTTTTCATCAGGATAAATTTTTGTCACCCGGTGTCCTGTATAAACATCGACGTTATGTTTACGTTTGAAATAAGCAGCGTCTCTCGGCACCAGTTCTGACCGCTTGCCAATCAAATTACCGATATAATACGGCAAACCACAGCCTGCATAAGAAATATCGCTGTCAGCTTCAAATATCTTTATTTCCGCTTCTTTCGAATTGCGTCTTGCTTCCGTTGCCGCCGAAGTACCTGCCGCAACAGCGCCAATAATGACTATCTTCATTTTTCACGCCTCCTGACATTCAATTATGCCTGAACACATATTACTAATTCGCAAATACCAGTTAATACCAAACCTTTTTCATGGTCGCGGCTTACCTGGAATTGCAACACAATTCAGATAGTTCCATGTTTACCTGCCAAAATCCTTTTTTTTATCTTTACAGGCAGGAACTGCCATGCCAAAAGTTGAAGTTATAAATGTCTTTTGAAATAGGAAAGATACAATAAATTCTTTCAGGGGGTAGTATTATGGAAACAAAAGGTTTTTTCAGAACTTCTGATGAAGCTGTAATCTATTATGAAGTAGAAGGCGAAGGACAACCTTTGGTTTTAGTACATGGCTGGTCCTGCTCCTCCAAATTTTATCAGCGCAACGTTCCCATACTGAAAAAGTATTTCAAGGTCGTCACTCTTGATCTGCGTGGTCACGGCAAGTCAAGCAAAGGTCTGCACGGGTATGTGCTCAGCAGACTAGCAAAAGATATACGCGAATTAATCTTAGAGTTAAAACTGGAAAACGTTATCCTGATGGGATGGTCTCTGGGCGGTCCTACGCTTTTGTCCTATTGGCAGCAGTTCCAAGAAGACAGTAAGTTAGCCGGTTTAGGGCTTATAGATATGACAGCGTTTCCGTTCAGCGACGGCGAATGGAATAGCCACAGCCTGAGAAATCACAACGCCGAAGGCTTTAACGTCATGATAGATAATCTTTTAAACCATCGGGAAGCCTTCTTCAATGCTTTTATTAACGGCATGTTCTACAAGGCCGTTCAGCCGGCGGGCACGGAATGGGTAAACGAAGAATGCCTGAAACTGCCGCCTTATATAGGAATTGCTTTATACTCGGATTACATCTATACAGATTATACGTCTGTTTTGCCTACGATAAACATCCCTACGGTAATATTCTCAGCCAACAGCAAAATATTCTCCGAGAGCATCAAGCAAGGTCAATATATGGCTGCACAAATTCCAAACGGTGAATGCGTTCCTTTCCATCAGAGCGGGCATATGCTTTTCTATGAAGAAGCAGATAAGTTTAACAATACCGTTATCGAATTTGCCAAAAAGTGTCAAAAATAAACCATGCCAACTCGAAGAAGTGGTACAAAGGGGACAGTCCCCTTTGTACCACTTCTTTTTATCTTAAAGCCCTTTGTATTTTGTTTTTGTTAATTCCTGTGATTTCTGCCAAAGCTCTTAATGAAAGATTTGTCTTTTCTTTCAACAGTTTTACCTTATCTTTCTCAGGCATATCCAACACCATCAAATGCATCCAGATATCTTTGCCCATACGCAAATAATCATTCTTATTCTTTACGTCCAAAAAATCGCTTTGATCTTCCTTAACCATAAAATTTTTAAATTCTTCAGATACGTTGCCACTTTCGCACCCGAACATTTCAAGAATCATTCCCGTATCAGCGAGCTTGTTTTGCCTATCTATGTTTATATACTCACTGTAACTACTCCATTTATATAATTCAGGCGCAGAAACCATGCCTGCTTTCATTGGATTCTTATGTATATATCTCGCTACCGCAAGCAAATATCTCTCATCTTCAACATCTTCACTTCTGTAACGTCCTTGAAACAACGGCCCAACTCTGTCATATTTTCTATTGAAGTAGCCTGCATAAGATACATTTACTCTTTTCATAATATCAGGCAACTCGATCGTTTGCTCTTTAATAAGCATATGCACATGATTATCCATCAAACAATAAGCCGGCAGCAAAAAACCACACTGTTCTTTTTTATCTGCCAAAACATGAAGAAAATATTTTTTATCTTCATCTTCCAGAAATAAATCGTTTTTGTTAATGCCCCTTACCATGACATGATAAAATCCACTAATACTCTTTTCACGGTTTTGTCTTGACACTACTATCAGATCTTCTTCCGATTTTTAAAATAACTCTAAATAACATTATAACACCTAAAGGCAAAACAAAAGTGGTACAAAGGGGACTGCACTGCTTCAAATTATTGGACATAATCCTATGGGGACAAGTACAATAATTGAAAGGAGTGGTTCTTATGGTCTCCAAATATTCTACTGAATTTAAGTTACATGTCG